>NZ_JBHJQP010000014.1:0-336 GCF_042262625.1 Streptomyces sp. NPDC056347
GGGGGGGGGTGGGGGGTCGACGGGGGGGGGGGGGGGGACGTTTCGTACCACCCCCACCCGGCCCCGGCCGGCTCAGCTCCGGCTTTCTCGATGACGCGGAACGTTCTTCGTCGTCAGTCGATTTGGGATGTGCACCGGTTCGTCATGCTGAGCGCGCTGGTGAGCTGCGACGTCATGTGGGTCTCCCCCTCTTCGGGGCCGTTCTGAGGAGTCAGATTCTGCAGGGCGAGAATCGCTTTCATTTCTGTTCTCCTTTCGGGGGGGGCGGCCGTGGCGGTGCGGGTTCCGGTGGATCAGGACTCGGTGCCGCCGCCGTTGTTGCAGAACATGCTGATC
>NZ_JBHJQP010000014.1:436-69657 GCF_042262625.1 Streptomyces sp. NPDC056347
GAGCTGAGGCCGTCGGCCGCCTGGTCGTCCTGCGGGCCCTCGGGGAGGTCGAGGTTCTGGAGGTTGAGGATCGCCTTCATGGTGTTCTCCTTCTGCTGCGAGCGTTGGTGTGCGTGAGGTGTTTCGGGCCGTGGCCGGGGCCGGGGCCGTGGCTGTGGCCGTGGCTGTGGCTTTGGCCGTGGCGGTGCGGGGTGCGGTGGATCAGGACTCGGTGCCGCCGCCGTTGTTGCAGAACATGCTGATCGAGCTGAGGCCGTCGGCCGCCTGGTCGTCCTGCGGGCCCTCGGGGAGGTCGAGGTTCTGGAGGTTGAGGATCGCCTTCATGGTGTTCTCCTTCTGGAATGAACGGGGGATTCTGATGATGTTTTGGGGCGTGGGGTGCGGGGGTGGGGCGGTGGGAAATTCGGGACGATCAGGTCTCGTCCTCGAAACCGCAGTGGAGAATGGAGCTGACGGCGCTGCTGGCGAGGGCGTTGTCCTCGTCGGGGGCGAGCTGGGGGCTGACGTTCTGCAGAGCGAGGATGGTCCTCATGGCATGGCCTGCTTTCCTGGTTGTGGTGTTCATGGGTGCGGGTTCAGGGGCGCGGTTCTCAGACCTCGGTACCGGTGCCGCCCCCGCCGCCCCCGCCGCCGTTGTTGCAGCCGATGCTGATCGAGCTGATGCCCTCGGCGATCTCGTCGTCCTGCGGGCCGCCGGTGACTTTGAGGTCCTGGAGCCTGAGGATCAGGTTCATGGCTTCTCTCCTTCTTCTCGGGACTATTCGTCGGTGTTGTCGGAGGCGCAGTTGAAGCTCATGGAGCTGTGGATGACGCCGGGGTCGAACGGACCTCCGTAGCCTTCCGGGGGGTGGTCGGTGGCGAGGTTCTGCAGGGCGAGGACCGCGTTCATCCCTCCTCCTTCTCCTTCGACGGGGTTCCGGCGGAGGCGCGGGCGGCCTCGGCGGGAGCTTCGGTGCCCTCGCAGGCCCAGACGCTGTGCGGATCCTCGGTGGGAGCGATGCCGCGTGGTGCGCTGCCGTGCGGGGCGGTGGCGGACGCGGCGGCCCGCGGCGTACGGGCCGGGGCGCCGGGCCGGTCCAGCAGGGGCAGGGCGGGGAGCCGTCCCGCCACGGTGTGCAGGGTGTGCAGGATGCCCGCGCTGCCGGTGGCCAGATCCATGGAAAGACGCAGGTTCTGGTCGCCGGTGGTGGCGATGCCGCCCTCGTGGTCCAGTGCGTGCCAGGCGAGGTCGCGGACATGGCCGGCGAGGGCCGCCGTGCGCCGTGGATTGTTCTCGGCGGCACGGTTGTGGGCCAGGGCGGCGGCCAGCCCGGCCCTGCCGAGGAACAGCCCGCTCTGGATGGTGAAGCTCAACTCCGTGGCCGCGTGCAGGGATTCGAGGGTGGCGTCGAGCTGCTCGTCGGGCCGGTGGAGCAGATAGGCGTGGAGCGCGAGGGCGATTCCCGCGCTGCCCTGCCCGAGGTACGGCAGCAGCCGCCGGCCGTCGTTGAGATTGAGTACGGAGTCGGCCTCCAGGCAGTGGTCCAGATCGAGCTGGAGGGAC
Source organism: Streptomyces sp. NPDC056347 (assembly GCF_042262625.1). Taxonomy (NCBI): domain Bacteria; kingdom Bacillati; phylum Actinomycetota; class Actinomycetes; order Kitasatosporales; family Streptomycetaceae; genus Streptomyces; species Streptomyces sp. NPDC056347. The sequence goes on from NZ_JBHJQP010000014.1 coordinate 1,980, forward strand.
TGGCGGGCCAGGTCCAGATAGCGCTCCTCGCCGGTGTCCTCGTACAGGCTGACGAAGAACAGGGCGGGGCCGCTCCAGCCGCGCAGCAGTCCGGCGCTCCGGGCGGGGGTGCGGGTGACGGTGGCGAGCCGGGCCGCGAGGCGGTCGCCGGTGTCCAGGACGTGGGCGTGCAGGCCCGGTTCGTCGAGGGCGCGGGCGAAGTGCCGCAGGTTGAGGCCGATACCGGCCAGCCCGTCGTGCAGGCCGATCGGGGCGGCGTCGTCGGTCAGGTCGATGGCCCGGTCGAGCACTTCCAGGGCCTGCGCGGTGCGGCCGACCAGATGCAGGGTGTAGGCCGCGCCGTGCAGCCCGTCGTACAGTCCGGGCCGTGGGCCGGTGGCGCGGTGGGTGGCCTGCCAGAGCCATTCGTGGTGTTCCGGATCGGTGGGGTGGCCGGTGGCGGCCAGGGCGTAGAGGACACCGGCGGCGCCGTGCGCCAGGGTGTAGCCGCCGTCGTGCAGCGCGGCGGGGTCACCGGGGAAGAGCCGGTCGGTGCGTTCGGGCGTGGCGGCGGAACGGATCGCGGCGACCAGGCGTTCCTCCAGCTCGCGGGCGTGCTCCGAGGCCGGGTCGGCGGCGGTGGCGGCGAAGAGTTCGGGCACGGAGCGGTCGGTACGGGCGGTGACACCCGGTGGGGTGAGTCCGGCGCGTACCCGGCTCGGGAACTCCTCCGGAAGGTCGAAGAGGCGGGTCGCCGCCTCGGCGAGCTGTCCGGCGCGGGCCGGGTCCAGCTCCAGCGTCATGGTGAGCGGAAGGAACAGCGAGAGCCGCAGGCAGTCCAGGGCGTAACGGTCGCGGTCGAATCCGGTGGCGTGTGCGGCGACGTACCCGGGGGTGCCGATGCTGGGCACGGCCTCACCCGCGTCGGGCCGGTACGAGATCTCGAAGTCCACCAGGGCGACGCGCCCGTCCGGGCGGACCATCACGTTGGTGGGGCTGAGGTCGCCGAACACGGTGCCGGTGGCGTGGACGGCCTCCAGGACGCGTTCCAGCTGATCGAGGACGTCCAGCGCCCGGTCCGCGTACTCCTGCCGCTGCTGGGCGGTGGCGTGCGGTCTGACCAGCGGGTTGGCGGTGGCCGTGAAGCGCTGGAGGGTCTCTCCCTCGATGTATTCCTGGACCAGGAAGTGGTGCTCCCAGGCGGTGAACGTGCCGAGCAGTTCGGGTACGCAGTCCAGGTGGGCGAGCCGTCGCAGGGTGGCGGCCTCGCGGTGCAGCCGGGTGACCGCGTCGTCCCCCGCGCCGTCCAGCCCGGCGAGCGGCCGGGCCTCCCGCAGCACGACCTGGCGGCCGGTCGCGTCGTCGGTGGCGAGATAGACGCCCCCGCCGTTGGAGTAGTGCAGGGCCCGTTCCACCGTGTACGGGAAGGCGGGGTCGTCCTGGGCCGCGTCACGGGCGTCGATCTGCGCGGCGACGAAGCCGGGCACCGGCGCCCAGTCGGGGACCTGGAAGACCGGGGTGCGCTCGTCGGGCACCAGTACCCCGTCGGGGCGGGAGACGGCGGGGCTCCGGTCGCCGTTCTCGGTCAGGCACTCGCGGCGGGCGAACCCGCCGTAGCGCAGGTAGAGGGGGCCTTCCCGCCACCGCAGGTCGCTGAGGATGTACGGGCCGGGGCGCCCGGCGAGCAGCGGATCGAGGTCGTCGAGGGTGCGCTTCAGGTCGGCCTCGTCGACCGGGTAGAGGGTGATGAGTTTGCCGCTGCTGCCCCGGGGGGCGTACTTCGCGTTCATCGCCCGGTGCACCTGGGGGTGGGGCAGGAACTTGAAGGACAGCGAGCGGGAGACGCAGTAGTCCCAGACCGTGTCGATGACCTCGGCGGCGTCGGAGGCCGTGGCGGAGACGTGGATCTTCCAGCCCTGGGCGGGCAGTTGCACGTGCTCGGGGTGGACGTAGAGCCAGACGCTGCTCTCGGTGCGGCGCCAGCCGGGCGGTGCGGGGCGCTCGGTGGCGGGGAACGGCGAACCGGTGCGGGCGGTGTCGTTGCTCTCGTAGAACGGCTCGTCCGCCCGGCAGTAGGCGAGGTGGTTGATTCTCTCCACGGGATTCTCCTCGGGGTGCGCCGGGGTGCGGCGGCGTGACGGATCGCCGGCCGACCGGGGCGGGGCGGACAGGGCGGGGTACGGAAGGAAGAGGGGCGGCGCGGTACGGCGCGGGAGCGGGCTGCCCGGGGAAGCGGGAGGCTCACCGCGTGAGGGGCCGCGGGGGGTGGTGAGGCGTCACGAAGGTCCGCGGGGGATCGTGGGGCGTCACGAAGGTCCGCGAAGGATCATGAGGATCATGAGGGGCTGCGAGGAATCGCGAAGGGCCGCGAGGGCTCGGGTGGGGGCCGCAGCGGACCGCGAAGGCGCGGGAGACCGCGAAGCGCGACGCGGATCGGCGGGCCGGGAAGCCATCGGCCGGGAAGTCGCCGGCCGGGAAGCCGTCGATCGGGAAGTCGCCGATCGGGAAGTCATCGGCCGGGCTGCCGGATCAGCGGGTCGACGGGGCCGCGGGCCGAAGGGGCTGAAGCGGCCGGGTGGACGGGCGGGTCACGGAACCGCGGGGGCGGGCGCCGCGCCGGTCACAGCACCACGACCTGCTCCGGTCCCATGTCCGGCCAGGGAAGGGCGCCGTCGGCGGCCGGACCGCCCTCCTCGTCCTGGCGGGGGTCGTAGAAGCGGTCGAAGAACGGGTCGTGGGCGGAGCTCGAGAACGCGTGCACGAGGATCATCTCCCTGAGGTGTGGGCTCGAACGGGGTTCTTCCGGGTGTACGGGACCAGGGGGCCGAGGCGCGAGGCGTGAGGCGCGAGGTGCGTACGGGGCGGAGGCCCGGGACTACTGGACCGGGCAGCCGGCCGGGACGGGGCGGGTGTTGCAGCTCGGCTCGCCCCAGCCGGTCTCGTCGCCGTCCGGCGCGGGGAGGGGGGTGAACGCGGTGGTCGAGACCGGGGCGGACGTCGCCGTCGTACCCTCCGCCGCGTAGGAGGCGCTCGCGCCGCCCAGGACGAAAGCCGTCGCCGCAGCCACTGCCACCACTCGGATCGCGTTGCGCATGTTCATGTCTCCCCACATCTCGATCGGCTCCGGTCCGGGTCGGTCCGGATCGTTTCGGTTCGGGTTCCTCCGGGATTCTCCGGCGGCCCCTTCCTTCTGATGAAGAGACTGCCGCCCCGGCGGCACCGGGACCATACGGCCGATCCGTCCTGAACGTGCAGCCCGGTTGAGAGGGGATGACAATCCGGTACGAACCCTCATCGAACCACCCACCGGACACCTCTCCGGAACCCGCCCACAAGCTGCAGACCCATCCGGTCAGGGAGACAAAACGGACCGATCGTCGTCCTCGGGCCGCACCGGCGGGGCCACCGCCCCTCCCAGGGAGGCGAGTTGGGACCTGGCCCGGTCCACGCCCTCCTGGAAGCCCTGACGGGTGGCCTCCGCGAGCGCCTGGCGTACGCAGCGCTCCGCCGCGTCCCGCTCGCCCAGCGCGAGCAGCGCCTCGCCCCGGCTCAGCCGCAGGGTGGCCCGGCGCATCACGCCCAGGCCGGTCGTCACCCCCTGGCCGTCGAGCGCCAGCGCGTACGCCGTGCAGCGTTCCGCCGCCGCGATGTCGCCCCGGTCCAGGAGCTGGTACGTGCGGTGCTGGAGGGCGAGGAGTTCGGTGAGTACGTCGTCGGCCTCGCGGGCCAGCCGGACGGCGCGGGTGACATGGTGCAGCGAGGTGTCGGTGACCCCGTCCGCGTCCAGCGCGACCGCCAGGTTGATCAGTGCGATCGCCTCGCCCGACGTGTCGTGCGCGCGGGCCGCGAGGGCCGGAGCCGGCTCCAGCCGGGCCAGCGCCTCGGAGAGCCGCCCCTCCCTGGTCAGCACCCAGCCCAGCAGCGCCCGCACCCGGGACTCCGCGTCCGGGTCGTCGAGCAGCCTGCTTGCCTCCAGGGCCTGTTCGAGCAGCGGCACCCAGCCGTCCCGGACGCTCCACACCACGTACGGCCACTGGAGTACGACCAGGCGCCAGGCCCGGTCGTCGTGGCCCGCCGCGCGGGCGGCGGACACCGCGGCGGCCAGGTTCTCGCGCTCCACCGCGTACCAGCGCAGGGCGTCGTCCCGGTCCGCGAAGGTCCGCACCGGGAGGTCCGCCGCGGCGTCCCCGGGCAGGGCGCAGCACGGCTTCTCGCCCGGTTCGGCGGCCAGCGACGCGGCGAGCGCGGTGGCCGTGCAGCCGTCCAGCAGCCGCAGCAGCGCCCCGTCGTCGGTGACGAGACCGCGCGCGTACAGCCGGACGAGGTCGTGCAGGGAGTAGCGGCCGGGGGCGTGCTCGGTCACCAGATGGGCCCCGGCGAGCCGGTCGAGCGCCTCGGCGGCCACGGCGGGCGGGCGGCCCAGCAGCGCGGCGGCGGCGTACCGGTCGAGGTCCGGCCCGGGCACCACCCCGAGCAGGGCGAAGAGCCGCATCGCCTCCGGCGCCAGCCCCTGCACGGTGATCCGCAGCGCCGCCGCGACCCCCGAGTCCTCCGCGTCGTCGAGCGAGAGCAGGGCCAGCCGGCGCTGCTCGTCGGCGAGTTCGGCCGCCAGATCGGCGAGCCGCCAGTACGGGCGGGCCGCGAGCTGGGCCGCCGTGATGCGCAGCGCGAGCGGCAGCCCGTCGCAGAGCCGGGCCAGCCGGTCCGCCGCCTCGGGCTCGGCCGCCACCCGCTCCTCGCCGACCGCCGCGGCGAGCAGTTCGGTGGCGGGTACGGGGCCGAGGACGTCGAGCGGCACGGGCCGGGCCAGCTCCTCGACGATCAGCCCGCCGAGCCGGGTGCGCGAGGTGACCAGGACGGCCGAGCCGGCCCCGGCGGGCAGCAGCGGGCGGACCTGGCCGGGGCCGCGCACGTTGTCCAGTACGACCAGGAGTGCGCGCTCGGAGGTCAGTTCGCGGTACAGGGCGGCGGCGCAGGCGGCGGACTCGGGCAGCCTGCGCGCGGGAACCCCGAGCGCGAGCAGGAACTCCCGTACGGTCTCGGCCGGTTCGGCCGGTACGCCGCCGAAGCCGCGCAGGTCGGCGAAGAGGGTGCCGTCCGGGTAGCGGGACTGCGCGTGGTACGCCCAGTGGAGCGCGAGCGCGGTCTTGCCGACCCCGGCGGGGCCGGTGACCAGCGCGACGGTGCCGGCCCCGGTGATCCGGTCCAGGGCGTCCAGCTCCGTGTCCCGGCCGAGGAACCCCTTGACCCCGCGCGGCAGCAGCCGCGGCACCGTCCCGGCCCGCTCCGGGCTCTCCCGCACGCGTGCCGGGCCCGCGGCCGACCCGGCAGCGGCCCCCGCGACCGCCCCCGTGACCGACCCGGCGGAAGAGTCCGCGGCAGCCCCCGCAGCCGACCCCGGACCCGACCCCGACTCCGCACCGGAGCAGGCCTCTTCCCGGCCCCCCGGTACTCCGCGCCCCGGCCGCCCCGGCGCCTCCCCGGCCCCACCGCGAAGGATCGCCTCGTACGCCCCCCGGAGCCCCGGCCCCGGGCCGACGCCCAGCTCGTCGGCGAGCAGGCAGCGGGTGCGGTGGTAGTGGTCGAGCGCGTCCGACCGGTGCCCCGCCCGGTCCAGCGCCACGACCAGCGCCTCGGCCAGCGATTCGCGCAGCGGGTGCGCCACCGCCTCCGCCTGGAGCACCGCGATCGCACCCGCCCGGTCCCCGAGCCGTTCGTACGCCTCCGCCAGGCTCTCCGCGACCTCCAGCCGCTCCTCCTCCAGCGCCTGCGCGGCGGCCAGCAACGAGGCGCTCGGGGCGGTGCCGTCGAGCGCCGGGCCGTGCCACAGGGCGAGCGCCTCGCCGAGGTCGGCCACCGCGTCGGCGGCCCGCTGCCGGGACCTGCCGCGCCGGGCCAGCCACTCGAAGCGGTACGTGTCGAGCAACGCCTCCGGCACCTCGAACACGTACGACGGGCCCCGGGTCACCAGGCCCACCCCGTGCTCCGCGGCACCGGCCGAGGACAGTAGGGCCCGCAGCCGCGACACATGGCCCTGGACGACCGTACGGGCATGGGCGGGCGGCGCCGTGTCCCAGACCGTGTCGATCAACTGGTCCACGGAGACGGCGGAGTTGGCCCTGAGGAGCAGCGCGGCGAGCACGCTGCGCCGCTTGGCCGGACCCAGCTGGACCCCACCCGCCCCGGTGACGACGCCCACCGTGCCGAGCAACCGGAATTCCATCGCCGCCTCCCCAACGGTCCCGGGGCCGTTACCCCGGAGGCCGTTACCCCGAAAGGCCGTGCTCCCGAGGCCGTACCCAGGACCGATGATCTTACGAGCCCTGCCGTGGGCCCAGGGAACCGAGTCACTTACGCTGGGCGCGTTCGCACGAGTGAGGAAGCCCGCGAGGAGGCGCCCCGTGCCGGTCGACACGCCCGAGCCCCGGATCGACACCAGCAAGCCCCACCCCGCACGCGTCTACGACTGGCTGCTGGGCGGCAAGGACAACTACCCCGTCGACCAGGCGGTGGCGGAGAAGCTTCCGGCGGAGGCGCGCGGCAACGCGGCACGGAACCGGGCCTTCATGCACCGGGCCTCCGCCTGGCTGGCCCGCGAAGGCGTCGACCAGTTCCTCGACATCGGCACCGGCATCCCCACCGAACCCAACCTCCACCAGGTCGTCCAGCGGATCACGCCCACCGCCCGGATCGTCTACGCCGACAACGACCCGATCGTGCTGCGCCACGCGGAGGCGCTGCTGATCAGCACGGCGCAGGGCGTCACCGACTACATCCACGCCGATGTACGCAGCCCCGAAGCGATCATCGAGCACGCCCGCACGCTGCTCGACTTCGACCGGCCCATCGCCCTCTCGCTCATCGCGCTGATGCACTTCCTGCCGGACGACCAGGACCCGTACGGCCTCACCCGCACCCTCGTCGACGCCCTGCCCCGGGGCAGCTGCCTGGTGCTCTCGCACGGCACGGCCGACCAGCACCCGGAGCTCCGGGCGGCGACCGAGGACGCGTACAAGAAGGGTGCGATCCCGCTGCGGATGCGGACCCGGAGCGAGGTCGAGCCCTTCTTCGAGGGCCTGGAGCTGGTCGAGCCCGGCCTGGTCTTCGCCACGGAGTGGTACCGCGACACCCCCGCACCGGTCCAGGAGCGCAGCGGCTTCTACGTGGGCGTGGGCCGGGTCCGCTGAGCCGTCGCGGTCAGGGCTCCGCGGGTTCGAGCCCTCGGCCTCGTGCCGGGACCGCCCGGTGACCTCGGCGTGCGCGGCGGTCGACGTCCGCGCCCGGGCCGCGGTCTCCACCGTCGGACGGTTCCTCCACCGCTCCGCTCACGTCACTTCGCCGAGCCGGACCAGCCGGACCAAGCCGGATCGGCCGGATCGGCCGGATCGGCTCGTCATCCGGTTCACCCGTCATGACGGGGCTCGCGCGGTGCCTGCCCGGCGAGCTTCGTGACCGCGTTCACCGCGGCGCGCCATGGGTAGTCCCCCGGCGCACCCTGTTTCGGCGGGTGCGACACGTACCCGTCCGGCCCGTCCAGATAGAGCACACCTTGCGCTCGTAGGTCCGCGATGCTGCGAGCCACGGCGGGCTGCGCGGCCTGAGCACGGTTGAAGTACGGCATGGCCACCACCGGTACACCGAGGTGAACGCCTTCGGACACCAGGCCCAGGGCGACCGTGTCGGCTATCCCGTTGCCCCATTTGTTCAGGCTCGTGCAGGACAGCGGAGCCACGAGCATGGCGTCCGCCTTCGGCAGCGCGTCGCGTTCTCCGGGCAGTTTGTACTGCGAGCGGACCCGGTGACCGGTCAGGTCCTCCAGCTCCGCGAGGCGCGGCTCCCACCACCGGGCGGCGGCCGGGGTCAGCACCAGGCAGGTGTCCCAGCCGAGGGCCTGTGCCTGCCTGACGCCGTTGTCCACGTACTGCGTGGGGCCGGCCGCGCAGGCGATGAGGTACAGGATCATGCGGGGAGTCCACACCGCGCGGCCAAGCGGCGCAAGTCTCCGGCCGGGGCCGGAGTCGCTCCGGCCACGTCGGAGACGAGGTCGATCGTGGACTGCCGGCCGATGACCTCTTCCGGAGCCAGCCGGGCTGCTTCGATCAGCGATTCGGCCGCGGCCTCCTTCCGCCGTGTCAGGAGTTGAGCGTGTGCCAGCGTGATGAGGTGCTGCGCCCGGCGCTCCTTCGACAGCCCGTGCAGCGCCTCGCTCCCGACCTTTTCGGCGGCCCTGAGCGCTGAATCCGCATCATCGAGCCTGGCCAGCACGTCCACCCGGTGCAGTTCGACGTTGGTGGGCCCGAACATGGTGTAGTCCTCGTCGAGGTCGGCGCCTTGTCGGTCAGCCACCTCGAAGGCTCGGTCCACGTGCTCACCCGCCTGACGCACTGCGGTCGGCGACCGCCCCGAGGACGAGGCCGCGACCGCGGCGGACAGGTACAGCATGCCGAGCGTCGAGAGTCCCATCGGCCCGCCGCCCTCCAGCTCCGAGGCCAGGCGCCGCGCCGCACCTGTGGCGAACTCCATTGCTGTTCGCGGCTGTTGTTGGTGGACGAGTGATTTCGCCACCCGTCTCGATGCCGCACCGATCGCGATCGGGTCGCCGGACCTCTCTGCCGCGGCCAGGGCCCGGTCGGCGACGACCGCCGCCTGCACCGCCGTTGCCGGGCCGTACTTGTGGAGGAACGAGGCCGCCAGTTGGAGGACCCGTGAATGCAGAGCGTGAGCTTCGCCGGCATCGGCACCAGCCCCCGCGGCGAGCCGCCTGGACCCGGTGATCAGCATGGGCAGGTCGCGGCCGAGCGCCCCGTAGTGGCACGCCTGGAACGCCTCGCAGCAGTAGACGAGCCGACGTCTCAGTTCCGCGAGCGTCGGGGCATCCCCGTCCTCCCTGTCCTCGCGGTACAGGACATCGATCACGGCGAGTGCCTCGACAGGCGGCGTGGTTGCCGGGACCGGTTCCGGGGGCCCGTCCATCAGAAGTTGCTCCAGCGGGATACGCAGTACCTCGGCCGCGCGCACCAGGACGGACAGCCGCGGGTCCTGCTGGCGCTGCCCGCCTTCCAGGTCCTGCACCCACCTGCGGGTCCGCCCCATCAGGCGGCCGAAATCCGCTTGTGTGAAGCCGCGGAACCCTCGCCAGTAGGCGATGCGGCGGCCGATGTGTCCAGTCTCCACCGAGCACCCCCGAACAGGGCACGCACCGTGCGTGCCCATGCCCGTTCTACCCGGCCCTACGGTGCGCGTACTGGAGATCCGCGGAGATCCCACCAGCAGGGAGCAGGGGCCGTCATGACGATGACCATCAGGGTGTACGAGGTCGACCGGCACGGTTCCACGACGCGCGTCGTGAAACCCACCACCGAGGTCGTTCCGGTCGATCACGTCGCCCTCTGCCACGCGTACCCGGCGTGCCGGTGCGAGCGGTGCACCGGCGCGGGCGGCTGGTGCGACTGGCACAAGGGGCCGTCCGGAACTGCCGTCCCGGTCGATGCCGCCGGGGAGGGACGGGGCCCGGACGCTCCGCGGTACGCGTGTGCGCCATGCCGTCGGCAGCGCGGTCTTCGGCCGGCGGGGGAGCGGTGACCGCGTCGGCCCGTACCGGCCTCGCGCCCGCGTGCCGCACCGGGGTCCACGCCGAATGCCCCGGGCCGGTCGACATACGGGTACGGGACGCCGTGGTCGAGCGCCTCCGCTGTGCCTGCCCGTGCCACGCCCGGCCCCACGCGCAGCGGAGAAGGAACGACGAGTGAGGACCCCCCACGACGCGCCGGACCCGGAGCGAGGTCGAGCCCGGCCTGGTCCTCGCCACGGAGTGGTACCGCGACACCCCCGCACCGGTCCAGGAGCGCAGCGGCTTCTACGTGGGCGTGGGCCGGGTCCGCTGAGCCGTCGGAGCGAGTCCGCCCCGGACCGATGAGTCCGGGGCGGGGCGGCGGTCCGCCTTCCGTACGGACGGACGGGAAGGTGGACCGATGAATGATCTGCGCGAGCTCCTGACGAGGACGACGGGCCCCGGACACGAGGGTGGCGGGGCGGCGCCCGGGGCGGTGGGCCTGGTGGCCCGGGGTGACCGGGTCGAAGTGGCGGCGGTCGGCACCGCGGAGGAGGGCGGCGCGGTCCCGATGGCCCGGGACACCCTCTTCCGGATCGCCTCGCTCACCAAACCGCTGACCGCCGCGGCCGCCATGCTGCTGGTCGAGGAGGGCCGGATCGCGCTGGAGGAGCCGGTACGCCAGTGGCTGCCGGAGCTCGCGGAGCCGAAGGTGGTCCGCACCCCGGGCTCCCCGCTCGACGACGTGGTACCCGCGAACCGGGCCGTCACCGTCGCCGACGTGCTCGCCTCCCGGGCCGGGTACGGCTTCCCGGCGGACTTCTCGCTCCCCGCCGTCCAGGCGCTCTTCGGCGAGCTGAAGCAGGGGCAGCTGCGGCCGCAGCACGTCCCGGACCCGGACACCTGGATGGCCGCGCTCTCCCGCATTCCGCTGCTCCACCAGCCGGGCGAGGCCTGGCTGTACAACACCTGCTCCGACATCCTCGGCGTGCTGATCGCCCGGGTCGCGGGGCGGCCGCTGCCCGAGTTCCTCGCGGAGCGGCTGTTCGCCCCGCTGGGCATGACCGACACCGGTTTCGCCGTACCGCCCGGAAAGCTGGACCGGTTCACCGGCTACTACGGCCCCGCCCCGGACGACGGCGAGGACGGTGACGGCGGCCTCCGGCTGCTGGACGCCCCCGACGGCCAGTGGAGCAGCCCGCCCGTGTTCGCCTCCGGCGCGGGCGGTCTGGTCTCGACCGTCGACGACTGGTACGCCTTCGCCCGGATGCTGCTCGCCGACGGGCACGCGGCGGCCACGGGGCGCCGGCTGCTGTCCGCCGGGTCGGTGCGGCTGATGACCACCGACCACCTGACCCCGGCGCAGCGCGAGGACGCCGCGCTGTTCCTGGAGGGCCAGGGCTGGGGCTTCGGCGGCTCGGTCGACGTACGGGCCACCGAACCCTGGAACGTACCGGGGCGCTACGGCTGGGTCGGCGGTACGGGTACCGCGGCCCACCTCACCCCCGCCACCGGCACGGTCGCCGTGCTGCTGACCCAGCTCGCCATGACCGACCCGGCCCCGCCCGCCTCGACGCGGGCCTTCTGGCGCTACGCGTCCGGCACCTGAGCCCGGGGCCGGCCGGCACGGCCGGACCGGCCGGGGCGGTGGGACCGCTCCCGGGCGGCCGACGTGACACGGCCGTCCGTTCGTCAGCCGCGGTCGGAGCGGGCGGTGGTGGAGTAGGCGTCGTGCCAGGCGGCCTTGGCGCCGGAGTCGCCGATCCGGTACACCTGCACGCCCGCGCCGACTCCGACGACGAGGGACAGCACCGAGGCGGCGACACGCAGCGGTACACCCACCGTGCCGGCCGGTCCCGCGGCGCCGGGTGTCCGGCGGGCGGCGCCGCGGTGGAGCCACCACACCGCCGCGGACACCAGGAAGAGCCCGACGGACCAGGGAAGCAGCCCGTCGCCGAGTTCCGCGTGCCTGCGGACCAGCGCGTCACTTCCCACGTGCCGCTCCAGCCACTCGCCGGCGTCCGTCGTCAGCGGAACGGCGATCAGGGACACCAGGGCGAGAACGGGCAGCGCACTTCCGAACCGGCGCATGACGGGGGGCAGCGCGGCGCACAGCACCAGGGCGAGAGCGGTGAGGGGTACCAGGACCACGACGACATGCACGAGCAGGACATGTGCCGGGACGCCGTTGATCAGATCGAGTTCCACAGGGGGCTCCTTCGGGGTCGGTGTTCGATGCGGGGCGGGCCCTGCGGTGGTGGTGAACACACAGGTCACGGGGCGCCTCCGGACGGGGCGCGCCACGGCGCTGGGTGGCCACCCTCACAGCCCGACCTCTGTGAATCCTCTGAACCCGCGAGCCGTCGGCGTCCCTGACGCCGCCGCGGAGGAGGTCCGGAGGAATCCCGGAAGAATCCCGGAGGGAACTCGGAGGGAACTCAGAGAGAACTCAGAGGTACGGCCCGCCCCGCCGGGGCCCGTGGCGGGGCATGCTGACAGGACCATGGACGAGCCGCGTACGACACCGCTTCTGCACCGACCCGACGGGGAGCCCGTACGGATACTCGTCGTCGACGACGAACCCGATGTCACCGACGTCCTGGCAGGAGTGATGGCCGGCGAGGGCTGGGAGGTCCGCACCGCCCCCGACGGCACGACCGCGCTCGCCACCGCCCATGACTTCCACCCCGACGCGGTGGTCCTGGACTGGATGCTGCCGGACCTGAACGGGCTGCAGGTCCTGCGGGCACTGCGCCGCGAGGAGCCGGGCGTGTGCGTGCTCTTCCTCACCGCCCGCGACGCGGTCGAGGACCGTATCGCGGGCATCACCGCCGGTGGCGACGACTACGTCACCAAGCCCTACAGCCTGGAAGAAGTCCTCGCCCGGCTCCGCGGGCTGCTGCGCCGAGCGGGCATGACCGCCGCGCGGGGAACGGACCAGCTGGCCGTCGGTGACCTCGTCATGGACGAGGACGCCAGGGAGGTCAGGCGCGGCGGGTCCGTCATCGACCTGTCCCGCACCGAGTTCGAACTCCTCCGCTTCCTCATGCGCAACCCGCGCAGGGTCCTGTCCAAGGCGCAGATCCTCGACCGGGTCTGGGCCTACGACTTCGGCGGCCGCGCCCACGTCGTCGAGCTCTACATCAGCTACCTGCGCAAGAAGATCGACGCCGGACGGACGCCGATGATCCACACGGTGCGCGGTGTCGGCTACGTACTCAAGCCGGACGTGTCGTGAGGCGTCCGTCGCCCCGGCGCCGGCGCGGCCTGCTGCCCCGGCCCTTGAGCGGCCTGCGGCCCCGTACCCTGCACGGCCCGTTGCCCCGTACCCTGCGCGGCCAGCTCACGGCGGGGCTGGTCACCCTGCTCGCCCTGGCCTGCCTCGCTGTCGGCGTCACCACCGCGCTCGCGCTGCGCGGCTTCCTCGTGGGCCGCCTGGACGACCAGCTGGCCGCTTCCGACGGCCGGTTCGCCGCCAGCCTGGAGCACGAGGCCAGGCCAGACGCCGACAACCGCCCCGACATCCGCGGCCAGGCCGAATCAACCTTCGGCGCCCGCCTCCTGAACGGGACCGTCGCCCGGGCCGCCGTCGTCGACGGTGTCACCGACCGGCCCCTCCGGCTCACGCCCCGGGACCGCCGTGCCCTGGCGGGAATCCCCGTCGACGGAACCGGGCACAGCATCCGGCTCTCCGCTCCGGGGGCCTACCGCGTCACGGCCGTCCGGGGCGACGACCAGGACATCCTGGTCACCGGCCTGCCCCTGCACCCGGTGGAAGAGACCGTCCACCGCCTCGAAGCGGTGGAAGCCGTCCTGTTCGGCGCCGCACTCGTGGCCACCGGCCTCGCCGGAGCCCTGTGGGTACGGATCTCCCTGCGCCCCCTCCAGAACGTCACCGCCCGCGCGGTGGAGGTGGCCGGACTGCCACTCGCCAGCGGGGAGGTCGCCATGCCCGGACCGCTCCCCGACACCGACCCGCGCACCGAGGTCGGCCAGGTCCGTACCGCCTTCGACCACATGCTCGGCCACGTCGAGGACGCCCTCACCCGCCGCCAGGCCGGCGAGGAACGGCTCAGGCGCTTCGCCGCCGACGCCAGCCACGAACTGCGCACCCCCGTGGCCAACATCCGTGGCCACGCCGAGCTCGCCCTGCGCCACCACAGTTCCGTCCCCGCGGAAGTCCGCCACGCCCTGGAGCGCATCGACGGCGAGTCGCGGCGCATGACCCGGCTCGTCGACGACCTGCTTCTCCTCGCCCGCCTGGACGCCGGACGCCCCCTCGAACACGAGCCCGTCGACCTGACCCTGCTGATCCTCGACGCGACGGACGACGCCCGCGCCGCGGGCCCCGGCCACCACTGGATGCTCGACCTTCCGGAAGAACCCGTCACCGTGACCGGTGATGCCCACCGTCTCCAGCAGGCCATCGGCAACCTCCTGGCCAACGCCCGCACCCACACCCCGCCCGGCACCGATGTGACCGTCACCCTCACCACGGGTGACGGCCTGGTTCGCGTGAACGTGAGCGACAACGGCCCCGGCATCCCCGAAGAGGTCCAGCCCGAAGTCTTCGGACGGTTCGTCCGCGCCGACCACGCCCGCTCCCGAAGCGCCGGAAGCACCGGAAGCACCGGTCTGGGCCTCGCCATCGTGCACGCCGTCCTGACCTCCCACGGCGGAACCGCCGCCGTCACCAGCCGCCCCGGGCACACCGTCTTCCGCCTCGCGCTCCCCGGCTGACGTCCCCGCCCCCGTGCGCGCCTTCCGGCGTTACGCGTCCGGCGCCCGGCCTCGGTATCGTCGGGTGAATGCTCACTGTGTCCACTGCCAATGTGAACGGGCTCCGTGCCGCCGCCAAGAAGGGCTTCGTCGAGTGGCTGGCCCGGACCGAAGCCGATGTGATCTGCCTCCAGGAGGTGCGGGCCGAGCCGGGCCAGCTGCCCGGGGAGGTACGTGACCCGGCGGGCTGGCACACCGTGCACGCCCCGGCCGCCGCCAAGGGCCGGGCCGGGGTCTCCCTCTACACCCGGCGCGCGCCGGAGCGGGTGCAGGTCGGCTTCGGTGGGTTCGGGATCGCCGGGAGCGACGAGTTCGACACCAGCGGGCGCTACGTCGAGGCCGACCTGCCGGGCGTCACGGTCGCCAGCCTGTACCTGCCCTCCGGCGAGGTGGGCACCGAGAAGCAGGAGGAGAAGGAGCGGTTCATGGCCGCGTTCCTCCCGTACCTGAAGGGCCTGAAGGAGCGGGCCGCGGCCGGCGGCCGAGAGGTGCTGGTCTGCGGCGACTGGAACATCGCCCACCAGGAGGCCGACCTGAAGAACTGGCGCGGCAACAAGAAGAACTCCGGGTTCCTCCCCGAGGAGCGCGAGTGGCTGACCCGCGTCTTCGACGAGGCCGAGTACGTCGACGTCGTACGCGCCCTCCACCCCGACCAGGAGGGCCCGTACTCCTGGTGGTCCTACCGCGGCCGGGCCTTCGACAACGACACCGGCTGGCGGATCGACTACCAGGTCGCGACGCCGGGCCTGGCCGGGCGCGCGGTGAAGGCCCTGGTGGAGCGGGCCGAGACGCACGCCGAGCGCTGGAGCGACCACGCGCCCGTGACGGCAGTCTTCGACCTCTAGGCGGCTGGTCAGGTCGTTCATCAACCGCCGAGCGTGACCGGGGCGAGGCCGGGCGGCAGGTGGCGCACGGCCGCTGCCACCGCATCGCGTGCCGTGCTGAACTGAACGCCGCCCGTGCCCGTTATGGTCTTGGAAACTGAGTACTCGTCGACACCCTGAGCGATCAATATCGGTCCCACGACAGCAAGCCCGGGCCGGGTTTTGGCGGAGAAACGCAAGGCCCAGTGGCTGGTAAAGGGGTACAGGTTGCGTAGCGCCGGTTCGGCGTGGGCCGCTTCCACCAGGGCCTGATAGGCGGGTCCCCAGGGGTATTCCAACTCGCTCGCCTCCGTGCGCAGGTGGTGCCATTCGCTTTCCGTCAGGCGGGAGGGGTCGAGGTCTGGGACCTCGAAGCGGCCGCTCAGGTGCACGAACGGGGCGTCTCGTGGGATGTCGCTGAGTGCTTCTCCGTCGTGCCATGCCCGCATGGCTGCGGCGATCTGCACCGGGTCCTCCGTCGTGCCTCCGACGAGTTTCAGGTCCTGGAACGACTCGGTACCCCTGATCGACCATCGCCGCTCGTGGTGCCAAGCGTTGATCTGCAATGGGTTGCGGTGCCGCAGCGTGGACTCGACCGACGTAAACATCAGTGGCTCGGCTTCCGAGCTCACCATCGGGATGC
Organism: Streptomyces sp. NPDC056347; assembly: GCF_042262625.1. Classification (NCBI taxonomy): domain Bacteria; kingdom Bacillati; phylum Actinomycetota; class Actinomycetes; order Kitasatosporales; family Streptomycetaceae; genus Streptomyces; species Streptomyces sp. NPDC056347. The sequence goes on from NZ_JBHJQP010000014.1 coordinate 17,794, forward strand.
CAGTCAGGCGGCCCTCTGCCACAGCCTGCAGAGCGGCGCTGAGGCTGCCATGGGCCGCGATGTCGGGGTACAGGACGGCTGGATCAGGAGGTATGGGCACAGGTCCCGATTGTGCCTGACGCGTCACGCCGTGGGTACGTCTCATGGGACGCGTCATCCAGAGCTGAGGAGTGCGACCCGCTGAGCGGTCTTGCTCGCCGTCGCTCAGCGGGCCGGGGTCAACGTCGGTGGCCAGCCTCGCACCGGTCGCACCGGCAGGGGGGGGCCATGCGGAGGACACCAGCGGAGCCAGGTCGTCCGAGCCGTGTACGGCTTGCTGCGGGCCGAATGTGCGCCCGCTGTTCCGAGAGACGCGGATCGTCATCAACGGACGCTCAGCCGTTCTCCGCGCGGTCACCGCGTCACCTTGAGGCAAGCCACGTGTCGGTAGATCACCGTGGGCGCAGCGGACGGGCGTTCCAAGGTGCCGCGCATCAGTCTTGAGTGGCCCGCGCGTTTCCTTGGCCAGATCAGCGACCAGGCCACGCGCAGACGGCGTGTAGCGAACGGTCTCGGGAGACGCCTTGTACGCGCGGCTCATCCAATGCAGCGCGCCCGCAGGGTCCTTGCGCTGACGCTGGGCACGGGCCAGCTCCACCAGGACGCGCGAACGGCGTTCCATGCTGGGCATGGCGTCAAGGTCGATGGACTCGGCGCGGCTGAGGGCAGTTCCCGGGGTGCGGAGATCCACACCGACGCTGACCGCATGGAAGTCCGTGTTGGCGCGACCGAACACCGTCCATGTGTGGGCGTAGTCGCTGGGCAGTCGTTCGGCCGTGCGGTCGGCTTCGTCCTCTGGCCGGCGCTCCGGCAGGCCCGCGCCGCACGCGCCGTCAGTCCCGAACTGGTCGCTCTGTACGGGCAACGGGCGGATCTTCCTGTTTCGGTCTTCGTGAAGCTCCTCTCCGGGGCGGGGCGTCGGATCGACATCCTGGTGTACGCGGCCGTCTTCCTGCACGAGGCATACCCCCCGTCTCAATGACCTCCTGCGTGAACGCGCGGACGAAGGCTGCGCGATCCGTATCGCGGTGTGCGACGCCGATGACCCCAAGGTCCAGCAGCGCGGACGGGAAGAGAAGTTCGGCCACGGCATCGAATCCCGCTGCCGTCTCGTGCTCCTGCACTACCGCCCCCTCGTGGGCGTGCCGGGGATCGAGCTACGCACGCACGGAACGACCCTCTACAACAGCTTGTACCGAGCCGACGACCAGATGTTGGTCAACACGCATCTATGGGGCGTCAACGCCTACGGTGCGCCCGTGTGGCACCTTCGGCGCCACGGCGGCGGAGGCATGTTCGACACCTACGCGGGGAGCTTCGACGCCGTATGGGACACGGCGCGCCCCGTGGAAGGCTGAGCGGCATGGCCCGAACCGAGTACTACGACGATCCGGATGCCCCCCGGCCGAACAGTCTGGTGGTGGCGGCCTCCGCCGCGGTCACCGACGGGGACGGTCGCGTCCTTCTCCAGCGGCGCCGGGACAACGACTTGTGGGCGCTGCCGGGCGGGGCGATGGACATGGACGAGTCCCTGCCCGGCACGGCGGTGCGGGAGGTGAGGGAGGAAACCGGTCTGAACATCGAGATCACGGGGCTCGTCGGCACGTACACCGACCCCCGTCACATCATCGCGTACGGTGACGGAGAGGTGCGCAGGCAGTTCAACGTCTGCTTCACCGCCGAGGTCGTCGGCGGCTCCCTGGCCATCTCGGACGAGAGCACGGAACTCCGTTTCGTGACACCCGAAGAACTCGACTCGCTCCCCATGCACCACACGCAACGACTGCGGATCAGGCACTTCCTGGAGCGTCGTGCCGCCCCGTACCTGGGGTAGGGGCAGCGCGCTGTGGAGGGGTACGGGGCCGTGCGGGGCGGGCAGGATTCCGGGGTGCGATCAAGGAAGTTGCCGTGCCCGGACCCGTACCGACGGCCGTCAGGCGGGCTTTTTGGGCTCCCCGGCAGGCTCGTCCGGCTTCGACGGCGGCTCCCCGCGCAGGCGGCGGTCCAGGGCCATGGACAGTTCGGCGTCCACCACCGCGCGGGCCAGCGGGCGGAGCTGGGCCGGTTCGGGCTCGTGGCTGTGTTCCCGCAGGACGTCCACGAAGAGTTCCGCGAGCGCGTCCGCGTGTTCGCGGACCCGGCGCCCGGCCGCCAGCACCGTGGCCAGCGGCACGCCCTCCCGTACCAGCTCGGACGACACGTCCAGCAGGCGGCGGCTGATGTGGACGATCTCCTCGCCGTCGGTGGCGAGGTAGCCGAGTTCGAGGGCGGTCGCCAGGTTCTCGGTGGTGGTCTCGCCCTCGAAGTAGTCCGCGAGCTGCTCGGGCGTGAGGTGGACCGGGGTCTCCTCGCTGGGCTCGCCCAGCCCCAGCACCTCGGCGACGTCCCGGCCGCTCTCGAAGGTGCGGGCCAGGTCGGCGATCCCGGTGAGGGTGTGGCCGCGCTCCAGCAGGCCCGTGATCGTCCGCAGCCGGGCCAGGTGCCGGTCGTCGTACCAGGCGATGCGCCCCTCGCGGCGGGGCGGCGAGATCAGCCCGCGCTCCCGGTAGAAGCGCACGGTCCGCACGGGGATCCCGGCCTTCTCGGCCAGCTCCGCCATGCGGTACTCACGCTGCTCGTCGCGCTTCTCGCGTCCTTCGGCCACACCCGCACCCTATGTTGTACCGCCAGTAACTTTCCCCCGTCGTACCCCTACCCATCGGTACGGAGCTGCTCTACTCTCCCAACATTGCCAGTGATTGCTGGCAGAGTCGTGTGACGTACCGCGGGAGGCGGCAGCATGGCCGAGCACGAGCACGTACGGGTGGCGGTGATCGGATCCGGATTCGGGGGCCTCGGTGCCGCGGTCCGGCTGCGCCGCGAAGGAATTACGGACTTCGTCGTCCTGGAACGCGCCGACTCGGTCGGCGGCACCTGGCGCGACAACAGCTATCCGGGCTGCGCCTGCGACGTACCGTCCCACCTCTACTCGTTCTCCTTCGCGCCCAACCCCGACTGGCCGCGCACCTTCTCCGGGCAGCGGCACATCCGCGCGTACCTGGAGCACGTCGCGGACACCTTCGGACTGCGCCCGCACATCCGGCTCGGTCACGAGGTGACCGTCATGCGCTGGGACGGCACCGAGCTGCACTGGGTCATCGAGACGGCGAACGGGGCCACCCTCACCGCCGACCTCGTGGTCTCCGCCTGCGGCCCGCTCTCCGACCCGAAGATGCCGGACATACCCGGACTGGCCGACTTCCCCGGCAAGGTCTTCCACTCGGCCCGCTGGGACCACGGCGCCGACCTGGCCGGCAAGCGCGTCGCCGTCGTCGGCACCGGCGCCTCCGCCATCCAGATCGTGCCCGCGATCCAGCCGGAGGCCGGCCGCCTCACCCTCTTCCAGCGCACCCCGCCCTGGGTCATGCCCCGCATGGACCGGAAGATCAGCGGCGCCGAGCGCTGGCTGCACCGCGCCCTCCCGGCCACCGGCACCGCCCGCCGCGGACTGCTGTGGGGCATAAGGGAGTTGCAGGTCAGCGCCTTCACCAAGCACCCGGGCGAGCTGGGCCTGGTCGAGAAGATAGCGAAGGCCAACATGGCCCGCGCGATCAAGGACCCGGCGCTGCGGGCCAAGCTGACCCCCTCGTACCGCATCGGCTGCAAGCGCATCCTGCTCTCCAACACGTACTATCCGGCGCTCGCGCAACCCAACACGGACGTGGTCGCCTCCGGGCTGGCCGAGGTGCGCGGCTCCACGCTCGTCGCCTCCGACGGTACGGAGACCGAGGCCGACGTCATCATCTTCGGCACCGGCTTCCACGTCACCGACATGCCGATCGCCGAGCGTGTGGTGGGCGCCGAGGGCATCACCCTCGCCGAGCACTGGAAGGACGGGGTGCAGTCGCTGCGCGGCGCGGCCGTCTCCGGCTTCCCCAACTGGCTGTCGATCATCGGCCCGAACACCGGGCTCGGGAACTCCTCGATGATCCTGATGATCGAGTCCCAGCTGAACTACCTGGCCGACTACGTACGCCAGCTGGACATGCTGGGCGGCCGGGTCGCCCTCGACGCGCGGCCCTCCGCGCTCGGCGCCTGGAACCGCCGGGTGCAGGACCGGATGCGGCGCACCGTGTGGAACACCGGCGGCTGCGACAGCTGGTACCTGGACGCCAACGGCCGCAACACCACGGTCTGGCCCGGCACCACCGCCGACTTCCGCCGGGCCACCCGCACGGTCAACCTCGCGGAGTACCAGGTCGTACGCCCCCCGAAGCAGGCGCCCGCGGCCGGCGCGGCGGTCCCGCTCGCCGAGGAGGTCGTGGGGTGAGCAGACTCCTGCGGCGCGACGGCGCCCCACCGCCGCCGACGCGTGAACTCACCGTGCGCTCCGCCGACGGCGCCCGCCTCCACGTCGAGGTGCACGGCCCGGACGGCGCCCCCGCCGTGGTCCTCGTGCACGGCTGGACGTGCAGCACCCGTTTCTGGGACGCGCAGCTGAGGGACCTCGCCGCGGACCACCGGGTGGTGGCCTACGACCAGCGGGGCCACGGCGGCACCCCGGCCACCCCCGGGGGCTACAGCACCGACGCCCTCGCCGACGACCTCGAAGCCGTGCTCGCCGCCACCCTTGGGCCGGGGGAGAAGGCGGTGATCGCCGGGCACTCCATGGGCGGCATGACGATCATGGCCGCCGCCCGCCGGGCCGGGCTGCGCGAGCGCGCCGCCGCCGTACTGCTGTGCAGCACCGGCAGTTCGCGGCTGCCCGGCACATCGACCGTGCTGCCGTTCCCGGCGGGCAGGGCCCGGACCGCGGGGACCCGCGCGATCCTCGCGTCCTCGGCCCCGCTGGGCCCGGTCACTCCGATTACCCGCCGGGTGCTCAAGTACGCCACGATGGGAGCGGGGGCGGCCCCGGAGCGCGTCGCGCTCTGCGCCCGGATCGTGCACGCCTGCCCGCGGGCGGCCAGGTCCGGCTGGGGCAGGGTCCTCGCCGATCTCGATCTCGACGCGGGCGTACGGGAGTTGAGGGTGCCCACGGCCGTGGTCGCGGGCACCGCGGACCGGCTGACGCCGATCGGGCACGCCCGCGCCATCGCGGCGGCGCTGCCCGAGTGCCTGGGGCTCACCGAACTGACGGGCCTGGGCCACATGACACCCGTGGAAGCGCCGGAGGCGGTCACCGCGAAGATCCGGGAACTGGTCACCGCGTACCTCCCGGCAGGAATCCCGAGCCCGGACGGACGCACGGACGGACGCCCGGACGGACGCACGGACGGACACGCGGACGGACACGTAGACGGACACGTAGACGAACGCACAGGTGATGGCACGGACGGCACGGCCGAGAAGGAGGAAGTCGCATGAGCGGCAGGCGGAGTCTCGAAGGACAGGTCGTCGTCGTCACCGGCGCGGCACGGGGTGTGGGCGAGCTGCTGGCCCGCAAGCTGTCGGCGCGCGGTGCCAAGCTCGCGCTGGTCGGCCTGGAGCCGGACGAGCTGAAGAAGGTCTCCGAGCGGCTGCACACGGAGAGCGACCACTGGTTCGCGGACGTCACCGACCACGAGGCGATGGCCCGGGTCGCCCAGGAGGTCAAGGAACGGTTCGGCAAGGTCGATGTCGTCGTCGCCAACGCCGGGGTCGCGGCGGGCGGGCCGTTCGTCGACTCGGACCCGGAGGCCTGGCGGCGGGTCATCGAGGTCAACCTGATCGGCGGCGCGGTGACCGGGCGGGCCTTCCTGCCGGTCCTCATGGAGAGCCGCGGCTACTTCCTCCAGATCGCCTCGCTGGCCGCGATGACCCCGGCCCCGATGATGACGGCGTACTGCGCGTCGAAGTCGGGCGTGGAGGCGTTCGCGCACTGCCTGCGCGCCGAGGTCGGCTACCGGGGCGTGAAGGTGGGCGTCGGCTACCTGTCCTGGACCGACACGGACATGGTGCGCGGCGCCGACCAGGACGACGTGATGCGGGAGTTGCGTCAGCGGCTGCCCTGGCCGGCGAACCGCACGTACCCGCTGGGGCCCGCCGTCGACCGGATCGTGGCGGGCATCGAGCGCCGCGCCCCGCATGTGTACGCGCAGTGGTGGCTGCGCGGGATGCAGTCGGTACGGGGCTACCTGCCCTCGGTGATCGGAGTCGTCGGCCAGCGGGAGGTACGGAAGTTCGCCCCGCGGCTGGACGGCATCGGCAAGGGGCTGGTGGGCGCCGGGGGCGCCGCCGACCAGGACGCGAGGGCGGCGAACACGCAGCGTAAGTGATCGACATGCGGTGCCCACCGGGGGCTGCGAGGCTGAACGCGGTCCTCATGGACCGTCCCCCACGCACCCACGAGGAGTGACACCGCATGGGTATCGCAGACCAGTTCAAGGACAAGGCGCAGCAGCTCGCCGACGAGGCCAAGAAGCGGGCCGGCCAGAGCGGCCAGGGCCAGGGCCAGGGCGACGACAAGGGCCGGGGCGGCCCGGACCGGATGGGCGACGAGGCCCAGGAACGGATGCGGGACGCGTCCGACCAGGCTTCGGACACCATGAAGCAGGGCCGTGACCGGGCGGGCAAGGCGGCGGACGACCTCCGCAACCGCCGCGACGACCGCTGACGCGGACCCGTCGTGTCCCGTCGTACGGCTTGCTCGCGCATTGTCCGTGAGCTGTAGGTGAGTTGTACGTGATCTGCCCGTGAGGGGCGTGCTCGGCCGGGCACGCCCCTCACGCACGCCCACCGTGTTGCCGGTTACGTGTCGTGCAGTTCGGCCTGCACGCGGCGGGAGGGGCGGAACGCGTAGAGGTCGAGCACGGCGGGCGGGTCGGCGATGCCCGGTCCGCCGTCCTCGACCCAGGCGGCGATGTCCGCGGTGGCGTCCGGGTCGTTGACCAGGCCGAGCCAGACCGGGCGCCCGCCGCTGCGGCGGCCCTCGGCGCAGGGCTGGACGACGACGACATTGGCGCGCTCGCACGCGTCGAGGCAGTCGGTGACCCGTACGGTCGCGGTGGAGCCGAGGGCCTGGCGCAGTGCGCGCAGCTGGGCGGCGTGGTCGAGGCCGGGGACCTTGGGGCTGCCGCAGCAACACCCCCGGCAGACGGTGACGGTGGGCCGTGCCGCCCCCTGGGCGGGGGCGGCCTTGCGGGTGCGTTTGCTCATGCCGCGTCCTTCTCGGAGTCGAACCGGGGCCAGGCGGCTTCACGCAGCAGGCGCAGGCCGTTGAGGCCGACGATGACGGTGGACCCCTCGTGCCCGGCGACGCCGAGGGGCAGGGGGAGCGTACCGATCAGGTCCCAGGCGACCAGGCCGGTGATGAACACCCCGGCGATGACGAGGTTCTGGACGACGAGGCGCCGCGCGGTGCGGGAGAGCTGCACGACGGAGGGGATGGCGGCGAGTTCGTCGCGGACCACGACGGCGTCGGCGGTCTCCAGGGCGAGATCGGAACCGGCCCTGCCCATGGCGACGCCGGTGTGGGCGGCGGCCAGGGCGGGGGCGTCGTTGACGCCGTCGCCGACGACGAGCACCTTCCGGCCCGCCGCCGCCAGCTCCTGTACGGCGCCGGCCTTGTCCTGCGGGAGCAGCCCCGCCCGTACGTCGACGATGCCGGCCTCGGCGGCGAGCCGGGCCGCCGCGCGCGGGTTGTCGCCGGTGAGCAGTACGGGAGCCGTTCCGGCGAGCCCGCCCAGCGCGGCGACCGCCGTGCCGGCCCCCTCGCGCAGCCGGTCGGCGATGCCCAGGACGCCTGCCGGGGTGCCGTCGACGGTGACCAGTACGGCGGTGCGGCCCTGCTCCTCCAGCCGTACGGCCGTGGCGGCCGCGGCGCGGGCGGCGGAGTCGGCGCGGCCGTCGAGGAGCCGGGCCGGGCTGCCGACCGCCACGGTGCGGCCGTCCACCTCCGCGCTCACCCCGGTGCCGGGTGCGGAGGAGAAGTTCTCCGCCGTGGGGATGCCGAGCCCCCGCGTGCGGGCGGCGTCCACGACCGCGCGGGCCAGCGGGTGCTCGCTGGGGTGCTCGGCAGCCGCCGCCAGCCGCAGCAACGCATCCTCGCCCGCACCGGAGCCGTGCGTACCGAAAGCACTCGCCCCCGGAGCCCCCGCCTCCGACGCCCCGGCCCCCGTGCCGGCCCCCGCTCCGGCCGTCGGGTGGACGTCGGTCACCCGGGGCGTGCCCTCGGTCAGCGTGCCGGTCTTGTCCAGCGCGACCGCGTCCACCTGCCCCAGGCGCTCCATCACCACGGCCGACTTGACCAGGACGCCGTGGCGGCCCGCGTTGGCGATCGCCGACAGCAGCGGCGGCATGGTCGACAGCACCACCGCGCACGGCGAGGCCACGATCATGAACGTCATCGCCCGCAGCAGCGCCGCGGACAGCGCGTCGCCGAAGGCGAGCGGTACGGCGAACACGGCCAGGGTCGCCGCCACCATGCCGACCGAGTAACGCTGCTCGACCTTCTCGATGAACAGCTGGGTGGGGGCCTTGGTCCTGGACGCCTCCTCGACCATCCGCACGATCCGGGCGATCACCGAGTCCGAGGGGTCCCGCTCCACGCGTACGCGCAGGGCGCCGGTGCCGTTGACGGTTCCGGCGAACACCTCGTCCCCGGCCCGCTTGACCACCGGCAACGGCTCGCCGGTGATGGTCGCCTGGTCGACATCGCCGACACCGTCGAGGACCCGGCCGTCGGCGCCGATCCGCTCGCCGGGCCGGACCAGGACGATGTCCCCGACCGCCAGCCGCTCGGTGCCGACGCTCTCCTCGGTGCCGTCCGGCAGGAGCCTGGTCGCGGTGGCCGGGGCGAGGTCGAGCAGGCCGCGCACGGAGTCCGCGGTACGGGCGGTGGCGACGGCCTCCAGGGCGCCGGAGGTGGCGAAGATGACGATCAGCAGCGCCCCGTCCAGCACCTGTCCGATCGCCGCCGCGCCGAGGGCGGCGACGACCATCAGCAGATCCACGTCCAGCGTCCTGTCCTTCAGCGCCTTCAGCCCGGCCCAGCCCGGCTCCCAGCCACCGGCCACGTAGGCCGCGCCGAAGAGCGCTCCCCGCAGCCAGGCCGGACCGTCCAGCAGGTGGACCGGCAGGGCGATCAGGAACAGCACGAGGGATGCGAGCGCCCACCGGGCCTCCGGCAGGGCCAGGACGCGCGTACGGCGTCGTGGCGGGGCCGGACGGGGAGCGCCGAGCGGCGGCACGGACCGCTGGTCCAGGACAGAAGACATGACCGGGCAATCCTTCACATGGCGGGGAGGGCCGACGCTCCCACCGTACAGGAATATATGAACAGGTCTTCAAGTGTCATCGTTATGCTGGACGCATGGGCCACGGACACGTCACCACCAGCAGCGCCGGTGCCGGCACCCGCGAACGCCTCGACGCGGTCGGTACCGCCGACGTCGCCGCCACCCTCCAGGCGCTGGCCACCCCGTCACGGCTGTACATCCTGGCCCGGCTCCAGGAAGGCCCCTGCGCGGTCGGGGAACTCGCCGACGCCGTGGGCATGGAGGCCTCCGCCTGCTCGCACCAGCTGCGCCTGCTGCGCAATCTCGGGCTGGTCGTCGGCGAGCGACAGGGCCGCTCGATCGTCTACTCCCTCTACGACAACCACGTCGCGGAACTCCTCGACCAGGCCCTCTACCACGTGGAACACCTGCGTCTGGGCGTCCGCGATCTCCCTGCGGACCGGGCCGAGCGGGTCGCCGCGGACTGAGGAGCGCGCCGGGAGGGCGTCGCTCGCGCACCCCCGGACCGCGGCACGCCGCTGCGTGACGTCCGCGTCCGCCGGGCGCCGGGCGCCGGATCAGGGGCGGGGCGCCGTTTCGTCGTCGAGGGCCGGGCGGACCTTGGTGAGCATCAGGTCGAGGAACGTCTCCGGGTGCCGGAAGGAGGCGAAGTGGCTGGCGTCGGGGATCAGGGCGAAGTCCTTCACCGGTGCCTCGACGTCGTCGAAGAACCGCCGGGCGGGTCCGGGCGGGGTGAGGACGTCCCGCGCGCCCTGGAAGACGAAGAAGGGGAGGGCGAAGGTGGTGCCCTCGCGCCACTCGTCGATGGTCACCGCCTCCGGCGCGAGCTGCTCGGAGAAGGTCATCCCCTTCATGTAGGCGCCGAGTCCCCGGAGCGTGTGCTGCGGTGAGAACCACAGTGAGCGGACCACCACGGTCTTCATGGTGTCGTAGGACAGCGGGTCGCTGGTGATGACCAGCTTGTTGTACGTCGACCACTGCCGCGTGGTCCAGGTGGACCTGTCGGGACCCATGGAGGTGGCCCCGGCCAGTTCCTTGCGTTTGCCGGTCCGCCGCAGGCGTTCCAGCAGTGCGTCGTAGGCGGAGGTGTCGCGGCCGCCCCCGGCGATGTTCTGGTCGGTGCCGACGTACGCGGAGTACAGCTCGGGGTGGCTGCGGGCCAGGCGCAGTCCCAGCACCGTGCCGAAGGAGTTGGCGACCAGCAGCACCTTGGGGACGCCGAGCCGCGTGCGGACGTGCTCGGTGACCTCCAGGGCGTCCCGGTGGAGCCGGTCCAGCGTGAACTCGCCCTGCCCGTCGGCTCCGTTCCGCACGAAGGTCCGGCCTGCGCCCCGCATGTCCCACCGGACGATGGTGAAGTGCCGTTCCCAGGCGCGGGTCCGGGGGAGGAACACGTGATTGGCGGCGCCGGGACCGCCGTGGAGCTCCAGGATCACCGGGTTGCGGCGGTCGTCGCCGCGCACCGAGACCCACTGGTCGATGCCGCCGATCCGGACGAACCCCGACTCCTCGATGCCTCCGGGGGCTGTGATGCGGAGCCGCTTGGCGTGGGCGGCGCGCTTGAGCTGCCGGTATCCCAGCAGGCCGGCTGCCGGGCCGACGAGAACGGTCGCGGCGGTCGCGGTGAGGATGCTGCCGAGCATGAGTTGGCTCCTTAAACTGTTTATGCCGTAAGCGGTGAACTTTAAGGTATATACAGTTGTGGTCGGGCGTCAACGCCCGCACCGGAAGTCGCGTGACCGAGTCGCGTGCCGGGTGGAGCACAGAGAGGACCGGGAGCCATGGCCGGAACCAGAGCCGGGGAGAAGAAGGCGCGTGACCTGCGTGCCGGGGTCGCGCTGTTGTGGGGCGAGCAGGACCAGCCCACGCGCGGCCCCAAGCCCAGCCTCACCCCGCACCGGATCGCCGAGGCGGCCGTCGAACTGGCGGACGCCGAGGGTCTGGACGCCGTCTCGATGAACAAGGTGGCTGCCGCCTTCGGCGTCTCGGCGATGGCCCTGTACCGCTACGTCCCCGGCAAGACCGAGCTCGTCGAGCTGATGGTCGAGGCCGCGGTGAAGGACGCCCCCGCCCTCGCGGCCGAGGGGTCGGAATGGCGACCGCGCCTGACCGCGTGGGCCCGGTCCTGCTGGGAGGTGTACCGGGGTCACCCCTGGCTGCTGGCTGCCACGGCGATGCGCCGCCAGGTCATGGGCCCCCATCAGCTCGCCTGGCTCGACGCCGCCCTCGGAATTCTGGAGCCGACCGGCCTGACCGCGCCCCAGCGGCACCAGATCTTCCTGCTCGTCATGGGCCACGTGCGCAGCCTCGCCCAGCAGCTCGCCGACTTCGACGAGGAGCACGAGCGTCAATGGCTCGCCCTGACCGGTGAGTTGCTCGTCCGGCAGGCCGACCGCTTCCCGGCGCTCACGCGCGCCGTCGATGCCGGTGTCTTCGCCCCCGACGGCGAAGGGGCCGCCGATGGCGACGACCCCTTCGAGTTCGGACTCTCGCGCATCCTCGACGGCGTCCAGGCCCTCATCGACCGCCCCGGATCTTGAGTCCCGGGGCCTGGGTTCCGGGCCTCGGGCTTCGGGCTTCGAGTGCCGGGGAGGGGGCGGTTCACTCTTTCGTGGGTGTGGGAGGGGGTGCGGGGCCGGGTCCCGAGCTTCGGGTTTCGGGGGTCGGTCTTCGGGGGCCGGGATTCGAGCGGTGTGTTCCAACCGGGGGGTGACCGGGGGTGGTTGGGTAAACCCCCCTGCCCTCCCGGACCCGTCACGGCCAGCAAGTATGACTAATTGTGATCGAGTTGCGGCGGAGAGTCGCGGCGGCTTACGGTGCGAACGAATCGACCCCGGCACAGTGTTAGCGCACTGCCCGGGGTCTGACCCCAAGATCGCACCGTTTAGAAAGACGATCCCGTGGCTGTTTCAGACCTTAGTCCTGCCGTGCCTGCCGTCGCATCTTCGCGTGCGCACCCGAGGGCGAAGCCCGGTTACGGGAAGCGGACCGTGGTGGAGGGGTGTTCGTCGGGTGCGGATGTTTTCGCGTTGCTGCCGGTGCGGGAGCGGCATATCGCGGGTTATGTGGATGCGTTGCCCGAGGGGGCGGCGATGGACATCAAGTCGCTGGCCCGTAGCCAGCCGTTGTACGGGCAGATGGCGGTGGGCAGTGCGTTGCGGGCGCTGGGGGTGGCCGGACATCTCCGCCATGTCCGCTGCCTGAGTGCTGAGGGTGGTCAGGTCCGCTGGGTGACCCGGACGTTCTGGTCGCGCACGGCCCACGACAACGAATGGTGGGACGCCTTCCTCGACGCCGAGGAACGCCGCTCGGCCCCACCCGCCCCCGAACCCGGGGCCGCAACCCCCGCACCCGCCGACGTACCTGCCCCCGACCCCGCCCCTGCCGACGTGCCTGCCCCGACCGTTCCGCAGCAGCGCACCGCAGAGCCCCAGTCCGACCCCCAGCCCCAGCCCCAACCGGAGCCGCAGTCGCAGTCCGGCACAGGTGCGGCTGCTGGTGCTGGTGCGGGTGTTTCGCCTGGGTTTGCTGTGTTGGCGCAATTGGGTCGGGTGGATGCGCGGTTGGCGTTGTCGGCTGTGGACTGTGTGGCGTTGGAGGGGTTGGTGGCGGAGTGGTTCGGGCGGGGTGTGGACGCTGATTACGTGGTCCGTGTGCTGACGGCCGGGCTTCCCGAGCGGGTGGGTTCGCCCTTCGGTCTGGTCCGGCGTCGGCTGCGGGACAAGCTGCCGCCCCGGTTGCCCGCTACTCCCGTACCGCCTGCTCCTGCGCAGGCGCCGGTGCGGCGGCTGATGCCGGAGTGCACCGAGTGCGGCGTACCGGGAAGGCCCGAGGCGTTCCGCGACGGACTCTGCTGCCCCTGCCGCGAGTCCGACCACACCCCCTGACGAAACGACCTGTCGAACACCCACCCAACTGTCACGTCAGAAACACGGGCAGGGGCCGGGGTCGAGTCGGCGGCGCGGTGCATCATTCGATTCCGAGGGGGCCGATCCCCAGGTCCTCGCGCATGAGGTGACGCATTCGTGCCATGGCCCTGCGTCGGCGCTCCAGCAGGGGCGCCACATCGGCGGAGCCGACAGCGGCTCCCCGGGCATAGGCGTCGCGAATCTTGCGCAGACAGCGGAACGCCTCGTTCCCGGCCTCCACGACCTGCGGCGGACCCACGAGCCAGAGGCGCTCGCTCGCCGTGTAGATGCCGGTGCCGCGCACCGCCTCCCGCACCGCCGCGTCGCGTGCCGACTCGGACATGTGATCGCCGAGGGCGACGGCCCGTATCTCCTCGCCTGCGGCCTTGAGCGCGGAGACGTAGTCCGTGTAGGCCTCGCGCCGTACTTCCAGAGCGTTCCTGGTTTCCTCCCGCCGCCAGCGGTTGCGGTCGGCGATCAGAGTGGCCGCGATGCCGATGACGGCACCGGCCAGTGTGGAGAGCAGAGGCGTCCAGTCCATGTGTCGCAGCCTGTCGAAACCGGCGCGTCGGCACCAGTGGCTTTCGCCGCGAACGACCGTGACCGGCATCTCGGAACGCGCCTCGGGGCGGGGCTGCCGCAACAGCGCGGTAGGTGTCGCCCCGGCGGATCGAGAGGTGCCCGCGCTCGCCCACGCACTCCCGGCGCGGACCGGTGCCGTGAGGCATCGACCGCGCCGGGAGTTCCATCAGGTCACTCGTGCCTCAGCAGGAGAGGTTGCCGCCCGGGTCGGTACCCAGGGCGGCGGTGAACTGCTTGTACAGGTTGATCCGGGCGTCGCGCTGGTCCGGATTGTTGCCGTTGCACTCCAGGGCGCCGTTGATGCTGCGGATGGTCTCGCCGAAGCCCTTGTCGTTGACCATCGCGTTGTGCGGGGTCATGCTTCCGGCGCCGGACTGCGTGTTCCAGAACCAGAGCCCGGTCTTCCAGGCGGTGGCCGGGTTCTTCTCGACCTGCGAGGGGTCGTGCAGCAGGTCGATGCCGAGGGCGTCCCCGGCGGCCTTGTAATTGAAGTTCCAGCTGAGCTGGATCGGCCCGCGCCCGTAGTAGGCGGACTGGCCCGCCGGACAGCCGTAGGACTGGGAAGTGTCGCAGTAGTGCGGGTAGTTGGCGGTGTTCTGCTCGACGACGTACTTCAGCCCGCCCGTCTCGTGGCTGACGTTGGCGAGGAACGCCGCCGCCTCACGCTTGCGGATGGTGTCGCTGCCCGCATTGGCGAACTCCGGGAAGGCGCTGAGGGCGTCGGTGAGACCGGAGTACGTGTAGAAGGCGTTCCGTGACGGGAACATCTGGTTGAACTGGGCCTCGCTGACCACGAAGGAGGCGGCGGAGGCAGGCGCTGCCTGACCCGCCATGGAGAGGGTGCCCAGAACAGCGGCTGAGGCCAGCATCGACAGAGTGCGGGAGATCTTCATCTTCGTCCTCGGTTCGGCAGTGGGCGTGACGGTGCCTCAGATGTGAAGCACCGGAGCCCATCGTGATCACCGATTCCGAGGTGCAGTACACGGAAAGCCCGAAATCACCCTCCCGTGCCACATCCGGGCACGCTGCTGACGCAGTTTCGGGCCAATCGGCGAACTCGGCCACGCGGCACTGTTACCGACCGCTGACAGGGAAGTAGCGCTTCCGGAAGGGCGGCCCCGGCGTGGGGCGGGCGCTACCCGGCGTGCGGACCGGGCGCCCGCACGGTCGGGTCGTAGCCGGGGCCGACGCCCTCGACCAGCACCACGTCACCCGGGACATGATCGGTACGCAGGCGCAGAATGGCCTGATAGGCGGGCGAGTCGTACCAGGCACGCGCCTCGGCGAGGCCGGGGAACTCGATCAGCACCATGGCGCCCGGCCACGCCCCCTCCAGCACCTCCGCCGGAGGGCCGTGGATGACGAAACGGCCCGCGAACGGGTCGAGCGTGGCCTGGATGCGCTCCAGATACGTGCGGATGTCGGCGTGAGTGCTGGTGCTGTGGAGGTGGGCGAATCCGTAAGCGGTCATGGGTGGGTCCCTTCGGGTCCGGGAGTGCACGGCGCGTCATCAGGATGCGGGGCGGGGCGGCGGCGGGCCATTACCTCGGAGGTAGTCGCCGGACGGTTCGCGGAGGGCGGTCCGGCTCAATGGGCGTGCGGGTAAAGGCGATTGATGTGGGTGGTGTGTGCAGGGGCGGGGGATTCGGGCGAGGGCCGGGCACGTACGCGTCGCGGGCCCGCGCCCGGCCCGGGTACTACGCGATGTCCGGCTGGTGGGCCGGGCGGCGGGTCGCCGTCTCGCGGACCCGGAACAGGGCGATGGCCAGGACCGTCACGCCCAGGCTGACCGTCAGCGGCGGGACGAGGGCGAGGTACGGGAACCGTACGTCCATGAGGACCAGGATCTCCGTGTTGAACACGGCGGCGGCGTTGAGCCCCAGGAACACGTAGCCCACCCCGCGCGTCCCGCGCCCCGAGCGCGGGGTGAGGACGGCGGCCAGGACCAGCAGGCCCGCCAGCGCGAGCGAGGAACCGGCGCTCGTCATGTACGGGTGGTACTCGGCGTTCGGGGCCGCCGCCGTGACGTAGGCGCCGAACAGGAGGGTCGGCGGGAGGAAACGGAAGAGGGCCGCCGCCTTCGCGCGCCAGTCGAGCAGCTGGACCCCGGCCCCGCCGGGCACCGCGAGCACCACGTAGCTGATGAACACGGCGGTGGCGAGGGTGATCATGCCGACGGCCGAGGAGATGTCCCGGGCGTCCCCGGCCCCGTTCGCGTTGCCCACGGCCAGCGGGGTGCTCACCATCACCACCAGGAGCCAGACCCCGGCCGCGCGCCAGGTCCCGGTCGGGATCGGGTTCCTGGGCCGGGCGGGCGGCGGCACGGACCGGGGCGCCGGGAACCTGAGCGTCGGAAGGGCGGCGGAGAAGGAGGACGAGGTGGGGGAGGAGGGCGTGGAGCCGGAGAGATGGGTCAGCCGGCGCAGCGCGAGGGCCACTTCGGCGGCGGAGGCGTACCGCTCGGCGGGGTCCTTGCGCAGGAGGGTGAGGACGAGGTCGTCCCAGGGGGCCGGGATGCCCGGGACCACCGAGCTGGGGGCGGGGGCGTCCTGGCTGAGGTGGGCGGTGAGGAAACCCATCGCGTCGGGGGCCTCGAACGGCAGCCTGCCCGTGATCAGTTCGAAGAGCAGACAGCCCAGCGCGTACAGGTCGCTGCCCGGTTCGGGGCGGCCACGGGCCTGCTCGGGCGCCATGTACGGGGGCGTGCCCACGATGACACCCGTCCGGGTGAGCCGGTCGGAGGTCGCGTACGGGTCGGCGGCGCGGGCGACCCCGAAATCGAGGACCTTCACTGTCCCCGATCCGGTGATGACGATGTTGGACGGCTTGATGTCCCGGTGCAGGACGCCCGCCGCGTGCGCCTCGGTGAGCGCGTCGCAGACCTGGGCACCCCAGCGGGCCGCCGCGGCCGGCGGGACGGGGCCCCGGCGCAGCTTGGCGTCCAGGGTCTCGCCCTGGAGCAGCTCCATCACCAGGAACGGGGCGTCGCCGTTCTCCGTACCGCTCTCGCCGAGGTCGTGGACGGTCACCACGTTGGGGTGCTGGAGGCCCGCGGTGATCCGGGCCTCGCGCAGGAAGCGGGCCCGTGCCTCGCTGCCCCGGCTGCCGCCGCCGGCGAGCAGGGAGATCACCTTGACCGCGACCCGGCGGTCCAGGGTCTCGTCCTGTGCCTCCCAGACCTCCCCCATGCCGCCCTCGCCGAGCTGACGCACCAAGCGGTAGCGGCTTCCCAGGAGTTGATCGCGCATCACGGCCCTCCCCGGTCCTGGACGTGTGGCGGTCGCGCGCGGCGAATCGCCCAACCCGATCATGTCACCCGTTCCGGGGCGATGTGGACAGGATGCGTAAGGCCCCGGCCTCAGGCGGAGTGAAAGATTCCGCGGGCCGGGGCCTTCTGTTCACAACGGACCGGACAAGACCGGATCGAGGCCGGATCGGATCTATCTCGGGGGCAGGGGCGGGCGGCGGCGGTCCGGGACGTCGTCGTACGTGGGCGGGGCCGCCGCCGGCTGGGCGGCCAGCAGGTCCAGGGCGACGCGGACCGCGTCGTCGAGCACCGCGTAACGGCCCTCCGCCCAGTCGAGCGGGGTGCGCAGGGCCTCCAGGTCCGGTTCGACGCCGTGGTTCTCCACCGACCAGCCGTAGGTGTCGAACCAGGCCGCGTTCATCGGCACCGTGATCACCGTGCCGTCGCCCAGCCGGTTCCGGCCGGTCATGCCGACCACTCCGCCCCAGGTCCGCTGGCCGACCACCGGGCCGAGCTTCAGCAGCCGGAACGCGGCGGTGATCATGTCGCCGTCCGAGGAGGTCGCCTCGTCGGCCAGGGCGACCACCGGGCCCCGGGGCGCGTTGGAGGCGTAGCTGACCGGCTGGGCGTTGCGGGTCAGGTCCCAGCCGAGGATGGTGCGGGTCAGCTTCTCCACCACCAACTCGCTGATGTGCCCGCCCGCGTTGCCACGTACGTCGACGATCAGGGCGGGGCGCGAGACCTCCATCCGCAGGTCCCGGTTGAACTGGGCCCAGCCCGATCCGCCCATGTCCGGGATGTGCAGGTAGCCGCACTTGCCGCCGCTCAGTTCCCGTACCACCTCGCGCCGTTTGGCCACCCAGTCCTGGTAGCGCAGCGGGCGTTCGTCGACCAGCGGGACGATCGCGACCCGGCGCGGCCGGTCGCCGTCGCCCGCCGGGCGGAAGGTCAGCTCGACAGTGGTGCCGCCCGCCGCCGTGAGCAGCGGGTACGGTCCGGCGACCGGGTCGATGGGGCGGCCGTCCACATGGGTGAGGACGGCGCCCTCCCGGACGCCCGTACCGGCCAGCGGGGAGCGGGCCTTGGAGTCGGAGGAGTCGCCGGGCAGGATGCGCCGGACCGTCCACGCGCCGTCCCGGCAGACCAGGTTGGCGCCGAGCAGGCCGATCGCCCGCTGGTAGTGCGGCGGGCCCTCGTTGCGGCGGGCCGGTGTCACGTACGCGTGCGAGGTGCCCAGCTCGCCCAGGACCTCGCGGAGCAGATCGGCGAAGTCGTCGGGGGAGGCGACCCGTTCGAGCAGCGGGCGGTACTGGTCGAGCACGGCGTCCCAGTCGATGCCGCACATGTCCGGCTCCCAGAAGTACGCGCGGATGATGCGCCCGGCCTCCGCGTACGCCTGCCGCCACTCGGCCGCCGGGTCCACCTCGTGCAGGATGCGGCGCAGGTCGAGGTAGACGGTGGAGTCGTTGTCGCCGGGCTCGGTGGCGGGGACCGCGCGCAGTTCGCCCTCGTCCATGACGACCAGCCGGGTCGTGTCGCCGCTGACCGCGAACCAGTCGAGGTGGCCGACCAGTTCGGTCTTCCTGGCCTTGGAGATGTTGAAGTGTTCGAGGGTGGGGCGGCCCGACATGTCCGCCGGGTTGGCGAAGGTCTCGCCGAGCGCGCCGGAGATCGGCCAGCGCAGCCAGACCAGGCCGCCGCCGCTCACCGGGTACAGGGCCGAGTACTTCGACGCGGAGACCGGGAAGGGCGTCACCCGGTTCTCCAGCCCCTCGAACTCGACGGTGACCGGGGTGGGGCCCTCGCCCGCCCCGGTGTCCGGGAGGTCGTCGGCCGGGTCGAGACCGCCCGCCGCCGGGCGCCCCTCCGGGGACAGCGCGAAGGGGGACGGGGTGGCGGAGGAGAGCGGTACGAGGTAGGGGCGGCAGCCCAGCGGGAAGGAGAGGTCGCCGGTGTGGACGTCGTACACCGGGTCGAAGCCGCGCCAGGAGAGGAAGGCGAGGTAGCGGCCGTCGCCGGTGAAGACCGGGTTCTCGTCCTCGAAGCGGCCGTTGGTGACGTCGACGATCACCGGGGCGCCGGCGCCCAGGATGCGGGCCAGCTTGATCTGGCGCAGCGAGCGGCCGATGCCGGGGTGCGACCAGGTGAGCCAGGCGCCGTCCGGGGAGAACGCCAGGTCGCGGACGGGGCCGTTGATGGAGCGGATCAGTTCGGTGGGCTCGGCGTCCGGCGCGGTCTCCTCGCCCGTCTCCAGGAGCAGCAGGCGGCCGTCGTTCGTGGCGATCGCCAGCCGTTCGCCCTCCGGGTCGGCGATCATCTCGTGCACCCGGCCGATCAGCCCGGAGGCCAGCCTGCGCGGCGCGCGGTCGCCGCTGGCGCGCGGCAGGTAGGCGATCTCGACGGCGTCCTCGCCCTCGGCGTCCGTGACGTACGCGACCTGGCCGCCGCTGCCCAGCATCTCGGGCAGCCGGACCCGGACGCCCGGGGTGTCGGCGATGGTGCGGGCGGGGCCGTCGCGGTGGGTGAGCCAGTAGAGACTGCCGCGTACGGTGACGGCGCTGGCCCGGCCCGTCTCGTCCACGGACAGCGAGTCGACGTTGCTGGCGGCGGGCACCTGGTAGGGGCGCCGCCCGGTGCGCGGGCCGCCGAGCCGGACCTCCAGCTTCCGGGGCACGGCGTCCGGCGAGGCCAGGTCGTCCACCAGCCACAGCTCGCCCGCGCACTGGTAGACGACCCGGTGGCCGTCGCTGGAGGCGTGGCGGGCGTAGAAGGCGTCGTGGTCGGTGTGGCGGCGCAGGTCGGTGCCGTCGGGGTGGCAGGAGTACAGGTTGCCGACGCCCTCGTGGTCGGAGAGGAAGGCGATCCGGCCGCCGACGAACATCGGGGAGGCGAGGTGGCCGCCGATGTCCGGCAGCAGCCGCTTGCCGTGCAGCCAGAGCCGGCCGGTCGCACCGCCCCGGTAGCGCTTCCAGGCGGCCGGTTCGTGCGGCGGGGTGCCGGTGAGCAGCAGGGTGCGCCGTTCGCCGTCGACGTCGCTGACCGCGATGTCGGAGACCGGGCCCCAGGGCAGCTTGCCGCCGGGGCTGCCGTCGGTGGGGACGCTGTAGGCCCAGGAGACGTACGAGAACGGCTGGCTGTGCGAGGAGACGGCGAGGATGTGGGAGGCGTCCCCGGCGTCGGGGGTCCAGCCGCAGACCCGGGTGTCGGTCGAGCCCCAGTAGGTGAGCCGCCGGGCCGGGCCGCCGTCGACCGGCACGAGGTGGATCTCGGGGTCGAGACTGCGCCAGGTCGTGTACGCGATCCGGCGGCCGTCGGGGGAGAAGCGAGGGTGGCCGATCCTGGTCCGGTCGACGGTGAGCCGCCAGGCGCGGCCGGGCCGCCGGCCCTCGGGCGCGAGGGGGGCGACCCAGAGGTCGTCCTCGGCCGCGAAGCACAGCAGGTCGTCGTGGAGGTGCGGGAAACGGAGATACGCGACGTCGTCACTCACCCTCCCATGCTTTCCGCGCGCAACGGCCCCGGCAACTCCTGGTGCCGGGTGTGTTGGGGCGCGGCGGGAAAGCGGCGGCGGCACCCCGGCACCCGTCGGCTGTGGCGCGGAACACAAGCGAAACGGTTTCGTTTCGCTTGGCGGTGCGGTTACCGTCTACGTGTACGAAACGGTTTCGTTCGCCTGGTCGGTGTGCGAACACCGGAACGCATGAGCGTGAGACATCAGGACAGGAGGCCGACATGGCGCGTACCCGGCTCACGCCCGAGCGTGAGAGCGAGCTCTACGCCGCCGTGCTCGACCTGCTCCGCGAGGTCGGTTACGACGCCCTGACCATGGACGCCGTCGCCGCCCGCACCCGTTCCAGCAAGGCCACCCTCTACCGCCAGTGGGGGAGCAAGCCCGAGCTGGTCGTCAAGGCGTTGCGGCACAACAAGCCGGTGTCCCTCGAGGAGATCGACACGGGCTCGCTGCGCGGTGACTTCCGCGCCGTGCTGAGCCTCACCGACGACTGCCAGATGGAGAAGGACTCCGCGCTGATGCGGGGCCTGAGCCATGCCGTCCACGAGAATCCCGATCTGCACCAGGCCCTGCGCGAGCTGCTGATCGAGCCGGAGATGACCGGCCTCGACCAGTTGCTGCGCCGAGCCGTGGACCGGGGCGAGGTGCGCCCGGACAATCCGGCGCTGAAATACGTGTCGCACATGCTGATCGGCGCTTTCGCCGCCCGGCAGCTGGTCGAGGACCGCTCCGTCGACCAGGAGTTCCTGCTCGATTACGTCGACTCCGTGGTTCTTCCCGCTCTCGGAGCCTGACCCCCGGGCTTCCAGAGCCTGACCCCGGGCTCTCGGAGCCTGACCCCCGGGCTCCCGGTGCCCGACCCCGGACCGCCGCGCGCGGCCCGGTTCCCCGGCACCGTCCCGGTCCCCGCACGCCCTCTCCCCAGGTCCGCCTGACGCGCCGCTCTTGTCGTCGGGTCGGCACCGCACGCCCTTTTCCACCCACGACCCGACCTGGGAGTACCTCTCCGTGGCCACATTCCTCTACCGACTCGGACGGCTCGCCTTCCGGCGCCGCTGGCGCGTCGCCCTGATCTGGGTGGCGCTGCTGGGCCTCGCCGGATTCGGCGCGGCCACCGCGTCGACGCCCACCTCCAGCTCCTTCTCGATACCGGGCACGGAGGCGCAGCGCGCCTTCGACCTGCTGGAACAGCGCTTCCCCGGGGGCGGCGCCGACGGCGCGACCGCCCGGGTCGTCTTCAAGGCCCCCGGCCACGAGAAGATGACCGACGCCGCCAACAAGGCCGAGGTCGCCAAGGTCGCCGCCGACCTGAAGGCGGGCTCCGACCAGGTCGCCTCGGTCAGTGACCCGTACACCGCCGGTGCCGTCAGCAAGAACGGCTCCACGGCGTACGTCTCGGTCTCGTACAAGGTCAACTCGATGGAGCTGACCGACGCGACCCGGGAAGCTCTGGAGGACGCGGGCCACGCGGCGCAGAAGAGCGGGATGACCGTCGAGATCGGCGGTGACGCGCTTCAGGTGATGCCGGAGACCGGCGCCACCGAGATCATCGGCGTCGCGATCGCGGCGGTGGTGCTGGTCATCACCTTCGGCTCGCTGGTCGCCGCCGGACTGCCGCTGCTCACCGCGCTGATCGGGGTCGGCGTCGGCGTATCGACGATCACCGCGCTGGCGAACGTGCTGGACCTGGGCTCCACCACCTCCATCCTGGCGATGATGATCGGCCTCGCGGTCGGCATCGACTACGCGCTGTTCATCGTCTCCCGCTACCGCGCCGAGCTGGCCGAGGGCCGGGAGCGCGAGGAGGCGGCCGGGCGGGCCGTCGGCACGGCCGGGTCCGCGGTGGTCTTCGCCGGGCTCACCGTCGTCATCGCCCTGGCCGGTCTCGCCGTCGTCAACATCCCGATGCTCTCGAAGATGGGCTTCGCCGCGGCCGGCACGGTCGTGATCGCGGTCCTCATCGCGCTCACCCTGGTCCCGGCGGTGATGGGCATCGCCGGAAAGCGGGTCATGGGCCGCAAGGCGCGCAAGGCCGCCGAGGCCGGGCAGCACCCCGGCGCGGGGCCGTCCGACGCCAAGCCGAACATGGGTACCCGCTGGGCCCGCTTCGTGCTGCGCCGCCCGGTGTGGGTGCTGCTCGTCGGCGTCCTGGGCCTCGGTGCCGTCGCCGTACCGGCCGCTTCCCTGGAGATGGGCCTGCCGGACGACGGTTCCCAGCCCACCAGCACCACCCAGCGGCGCGCGTACGACCTGCTCTCCGACGGCTTCGGCCCCGGCTTCAACGGGCCGCTGATGGTCGTCGTCGACACCGCGGACAGCTCGGACGGCAAGGCCGCCGCCAAGCGGGTCACCGACGAGATCTCCGGCATGAAGGGCGTCGTCGCCGTCACCCCGGCCCAGTTCAACAAGGCCGGTGACGCCGCGATGGTCACCGTGGTCCCGAAGGACCGGCCGAGCTCCGTCGAGACGGAGAACGTCGTCCACGCGATCCGCGACGCCGGCCAGGACATCAAGTCCGACACCGGTGCCGAGCTGCTGGTCACCGGCTCCACGGCGATGAACATCGACTTCTCGCAGAAGATGAACGACGCCCTGCTGCCCTACCTGGCACTCGTCGTCGGCCTCGCCTTCCTGCTGCTGATGGTGGTCTTCCGCTCCGTGCTGGTGCCGCTGAAGGCGGCCCTGGGCTTCCTGCTCTCGGTGGTGGCCGCCCTGGGCGCGGTCGTCGCGGTCTACCAGTGGGGCTGGCTCGGCTCGCTCTTCGGGGTGGAGCAGACCGGTCCGATCATGTCGATGATGCCGATCTTCATGGTGGGCGTGGTCTTCGGCCTCGCGATGGACTACGAGGTCTTCCTCGTGACCCGGATGCGCGAGGCGTACGTCCACGGCGAGAAGCCCGGCCAGGCCGTCGTCACCGGCTTCCGGCACGGTGCCCGGGTCGTCACGGCCGCGGCCGTGATCATGATGGCGGTCTTCGCGGGATTCATCGGATCCAGCGAGCAGATGGTCAAGATGATCGGCTTCTCGCTCGCCGTCGCCGTCCTCTTCGACGCCTTCGTGGTCCGGATGGCGATCGTGCCCGCCGTCCTCGCCCTGCTCGGCCACCGCGCCTGGTGGCTGCCGCGCTGGCTGGACCGGCTGCTGCCGAACGTGGACGTGGAGGGCGAGGGGCTGCGCAAGCAGCTGGAGGAGACGCCCGGCGACGGTGACGGTGACGGCGGCGGCGTCGGGGGCGAGCGCGAGCTGACCCGCGTCTGACCCGTACCGCCCCACCGCGGACACACCGCGGACGCGCCGCGACGGCCCGTACCCCACCTGCCCGGTGGGCGTACGGGCCGTACGCGTATCAGGGACGTACGGACATCAGGGACGTGCGGACATCGGGGGCGTGCGGACATCGGGGACGTACGGACGTCAGGCGCGCGTGCGGTCCAGGAAGCGGATCACCGGGGCGCTGTCGAACTGCACCACCTCCACGCCCTGCGCCGAATGCACCTCCACCACCAGCTGCGTACGCCCGCAGGGCCAGACCCGGACACCGCCGCGCTCGGTGGGGGCCGTCAGCCCGCCCTCCAGCAGATCGCGGGCGAAGGCCCAGTCGGCGCCGCCGGGGAACGAGACGTGAATGGTGCGCGGATCCTTCTCGGCGTCGTACAGCAGGTCCACCGGGACCGCCGGAAGGTCGGGGGTGTCGTTGACGAGCCGGACATCGGCCTGCTCATGGATCACGGGGGGCATGGAACGGCTCCTCCTACGTGTACCGCTTCAACATCTAATGTCCCATATGTACCCCTGTTTCTTCCTCGGAGATGCGGCGAACAGGTGTGATGCATGCGCTCTTGCGAAGGGTTCGCAATAAGGCCCTATCATTGAGCGGTTCACGACATTGCCGGCCGCGTCCTCCGCGGCGGCACCGGACCGCAGGGAGCGGAACCCCTCATGCATGTACCCGACGGATTCATCGACGCGCCCGTCTCCGCCGTCACCGGTGTCGTCGCCGCGGGCGCGGTAGCGGTCAGCCTGCGGGGCGCCCGGCGCGAACTGGACGAGCGCACGGCTCCGCTCGCCGGGCTCGTCGCCGCGTTCATCTTCGCCGTGCAGATGCTGAACTTCCCGGTCGCGGCCGGTACCAGCGGCCACTTGTTGGGCGGGGCGCTGGCGGCGATCCTGGTGGGGCCGTACACCGGGGTGCTCTGCGTGACCGTCGTCCTGCTGATGCAGGGCATCCTCTTCGCCGACGGCGGGCTCACCGCGCTGGGCGTCAACGTGCTCGACATGGGCGTCGTCACCGTCGTCGTCGCGTACGCCCTCTTCCGCGGGCTGCTCAAGGTGCTGCCGAGGACGCGGCGCTCGGTGACCGTCGCCTCGTTCGTCTCCGCCCTGGTCTCCGTGCCCGCCGCGGCCGTCGCCTTCACGCTGGTCTACTGGGCCGGCGGCACCACCGACATCCCGATCGGCAAGGTCTTCACCGCGATGGTCGGCGTCCACGTCCTCATCGGCATCGGCGAGGCCCTGATCACCGCCCTGACCGTCGGCGCGGTCATCGCCGTACGCCCCGACCTCGTCCACGGCGCCCGCGGCCTCACCACCGCCCTCAAGCTCCGGGTCGACGGCGAACTCGTCGACGCCCCCGCCGCGCCCGCCCCCGCCCCGGCCGCCGTCGCCGCCCGCTCCCACCGGGGCGTCTGGGCCACCGGTCTGGTCACCGCGCTCGTCCTGGCCGGCTTCGTCTCGTACTACGCCTCGGCCAACCCGGACGGCCTGGAGAAGGTCGCCGCCGACCAGGGCATCGACAAGAAGACCGAGGAGCACGCGGCCAAGGACTCCCCGCTCGCCGACTACGGCGTCAAGGACATCTCCGACGCCCGGCTCTCCGGCGGCCTCGCCGGGATCATCGGCGTCGGCGCCACCGTCGTCGTCGGCAGCGGAGTCTTCTACGTGCTCCGCCGCCGCCGCGCCCAGGACACCCCCGAGGCCCCCGCGCAGGACAAGGAAACCGTCTGACATGGGCGCCGGGCACGCGCACAAGCTCTACCGGCACGGCCACTCGCCCGTCCACGAGCTGCCGCCGCACTGCAAGATCGCCGCGGCCTTCTGCTTCGTCGTGGCCGTCGTCCTGACCCCGCGCGAGTCGGTCTGGGCCTTCGGGCTGTACGCGGTGCTTCTCGCCGCCGTCGCCGCACTGGCCCGCATCCCGGCGGGCCTCCTGCTCAAGCGGCTCCTCATCGAGGTGCCGTTCGTCGCCTTCGCGCTGCTCATGCCGTTCGTGGTGCCCGGCGAGCAGACCCACGTACTCGGCCTGTCGGTCAGCGTCCCCGGCCTCTGGGGCGCCTGGAACGTGCTGGCCAAGGGCACCCTCGGCGTCGCCGCCTCCGTGCTCCTCGCCTCCACCACCGAACTGCGCGAACTGCTCCTCGGCCTCCAGCGGCTCAAGCTCCCGCCGCTGCTCGTCCAGATCGCCTCCTTCATGATCCGGTACGGCGACGTCATCACCGACGAGATGCGCCGGATGTCGATCGCCCGCCGCTCCCGGGGCTTCGAGGCCGGCGGCGTACGTCACTGGGGGGTGCTCGGCAAGACCGCGGGCGCCCTGTTCATCCGCTCGTACGAGCGCGGCGAACGCGTCCACCTCGCGATGGTCAGCCGCGGCTACACCGGCACCATGCCGGTCATCGACGAGGCGACCGCCTCCCGGACCCAGTGGGCGCACGCCGCGGTGCTCCCCCTGCTCGCCCTCGCCGTCTGTCTGCTGGGATGGACCCTATGAGCCAGTCCACCGCCCCCGCCGCGCCGTCCCTCGAAGTCAGCGGCCTCGCCTTCGCCTACCCCGACGGCCACCAGGCACTCTTCGGGGTGAACCTCACGGTCCACCGGGGCGAACGCGTCGCCCTGCTCGGCCCCAACGGCGCCGGGAAGACCACCCTCGTCCTCCACCTCAACGGCATCCTCGACGCGGGCGCGGGCACCGTCCGGGTCGCCGGACTCCCCGTCGAGAAGCGGAACCTGGCCGAGATCCGCCGCCGCGTCGGCATCGTCTTCCAGGACCCCGACGACCAGCTCTTCATGCCCACCGTCCGCGAGGACGTCGCCTTCGGCCCGGCCGCCTCCGGGCTGCGCGGCGCCGAGCTGGAGGAACGGGTCACCGAGGCGCTGACCCAGGTCGGCATGGCGGAGTACGCCGACCGGCCCCCGCACCACCTCTCCTTCGGCCAGCGCCGCCGCGTCGCCGTCGCCACCGTCCTCGCCATGCGGCCGGAGATCCTGGTCCTGGACGAGCCGTCCTCCAACCTGGACCCCGCCTCGCGCCGCGAACTCGCCGACATCCTGCGGGCCCTGGACGTCACCGTGCTCATGGTCACCCACGACCTGCCGTACGCCCTGGAGCTCTGCCCGCGCTCGGTGATCCTCAGCGAGGGCGTCATCGCCGCCGACGACCGCACCCAGGACCTGCTCTGCGACGACCCCCTGATGCGCGCCCACCGCCTGGAACTCCCCTTCGGCTTCGACCCGCGCTCGGTGACCGTGCCCCACGGCTGACCCGGGCCCCCGCCCGGTCGCGGAGGCGTGCACCATGGAGGGATGAGCGGGAGCGCAGAAGCAGGCGCCGGTGCGGGCGTGGACGTACGCGGCACGGTGGCGGCCGGATTCGAACCGGTACGGGACGCCTTCGTCCGTAACTTCGAGCAGCGCGGCGAACGCGGCGCGGCCGTCGCCGTCTACCGGGACGGGCACAAGGTCGTCGACCTCTGGGCCGGTACGCGGGATGTCGACGGCGCCGAACCCTGGGCCGTGGACACGGTGCAGATCGTCCGCTCGGCGGGCAAGGGCATCGCCGCCGCCGTGCCGCTGCTGCTCCACCAGCGCGGCCAGCTCGACCTGGACGCCCCGGTCAGCACGTACTGGCCGGAGTTCAAGGCCGGGGGCAAGGAACGCGTCCTGGTCCGCCACCTCCTCGCACACCGGGCCGGGCTCCCCGCCCTCGACTGCCCGCTGACCCCCTCCGAGGCCGCCGACGGGATCACGGGGCCGCAGGCCGTCGCCGCCCAGTGCCCCCAGTGGGAGCCCGGCACCGATCACGGCTACCACGCCCAGACCTACAGCTGGCTCGTCGGCGAACTGGTCCGCAGGGTCACCGGACGCACCGTCGGCCGCTGGATCGCCGAGGAGATCGCCCGCCCGCTCGGCCTGGACTTCTGGTTCGGCCTCCCGGCGGAGGAGACGCACCGGGTCGGCCGGATCGGACCCGTCGAACCGCCCGCCGCCACCGGCACATCGGACGGCGGCGTCCTGCGGATGCGCCCCAAGCGCTCCGTCACCGAGGCGTACCGCGACCCGCAGTCCCTCACCCGCCGCGCCTTCGGCGCCATCGACCCGCTGCCCGACGAGAACGACCCCGGCTACCGGGCCGCCGAACTCCCCGCCTCCAACGGCATCTCCACCGCCCGCGCCCTGGCCCGCGCCTACGCCGCGATGATCGGTCCGGTCGACGGACACCGCCTCTTCGCCCCCGCCACCCTCACCCTCGCCCGCACCGAGGAATCGGCGGGCCCCGACCGGGTCCTCGTCGTCAGCACCCGCTTCGGCCTCGGCTACATGCTGCACGGCCCCGCGGCCCCGCTCCTGGCCCCCGGCTCCTTCGGCCACCCCGGCCGGGGCGGCTCGCTCGGCTTCGCCGACCCCGAATCGGGCATCGCGCTCGGCTACGTCACCAACGGCCTGCAGAAGGGAGTCACCGCCGATCCCCGTGCCCAGGCACTGATCAGAGCAGTACGGTCGGCACCATGACACCCACTCAACCCACCGGAACAGGACCGCGGTTCGCCGGTCACGGCGCACTCGTCACCGGCGCGGGCCAGGGCATCGGCGCGGCCACCGCCCGCCGCCTCGCCGCGGAGGGCGCCCGCGTCCTGGTCACCGACCTGGACGGCGGGCGCGCCGCCCGCACCGCGGAGGAGATACGCGAAACGGGCGGCGCCGCCGAGGCGTTCACCTGCGACGTGGCCGACCAGGACGCCGTCCGGGCGGCGGTCGCCCGCGCCGTCGCCGCCTTCGGCACCCTCGACGTGCTGGTCAACAACGCGTACGCCTGCACCCGCGACGCCCCGCTCTTCGAGGACGAACCCGACGAGTCCTGGCAGCGCGACCTGGACATCAGCCTCACCGGCCCCTACCGCTGCGCCCGCGCCGCCCTCCCGCACCTGGTGGCCTCGGGCCGGGGCGCCATCGTCAGCATCGGCTCGGTCAACGGCGAGCAGAGCTTCGGCAACCACGGCTACAGCGCCGCCAAGGCGGGCCTCGCCAGCCTCACCCGCACCCTGGCGGCCCACGCCGGACCGCGCGGCGTCCGCGTCAACCTGGTCGCCCCCGGCACCGTCCGTACCGACGCCTGGGCGGGCCGGGACGCCCACCTGGCCCGGGCGGCGGCCCTCTACCCGCTCGGCCGGGTCGGCGAACCGGAGGACATCGCGTCCGCCGTCGCCTTCCTCGCCTCCCGCGACGCGGCCTGGATCACGGGCACCACCCTGATCGTGGACGGGGGCCTGACGACCTCCAACTACGGCTTCAGCCAGGCCATATCGGAAATCTGACAAGCCGTATCGGGCATCCGGCAGGCCGTATCGGACATCTGGCAAGCCGTAATCGGGTATCCGGCAGGCCGCTTCCGGCATTCGGCAGGCCGTTTCGGGTATCCGGGCAGCCTCCCCGCGTTCGCCCGGCAGCGTCAGGCGAGCGCGGGGTGGATCAGCCGGCCGTGCAGGACGAGCGAGGCGGCCAGCTTCAGACGGCGTACCCGCACGCTGATCTCGTACCCCCTGACCCCCTCCGTGCGGGCGAAACGGCCGCTGAGGTAGCGGTAGAAGTCCTCCGGGTCCTTGCAGATGACGACGGCCATGATGTTGTGCCTGCCGCTGATCGCCGCGGCGAAGGCGCACTCGGCGTGCCTGCTCAGCTCCTCGCCGACCGCCTGGAGCCGGGGCAGGTCGACCTGGAGCCAGAGAGTGGCGTTGAGCCCGTAGCCGAGGCGTTCGGGCACGGCGTCGACGTCGAAGACCAGGGAACCGGCCGCTTCGAGGGCCTCCAGCCGCCGGGCCACGCGCGGCGCGGACCAGCCGGTGGCCTCCGCGAGCCGGGTGTGGGAGGCGCGGCCGTCCTCCGCCAGCGCCTCGAGGAGCGGAAGGTCCTCGTCGGTCGCGGCGAGCGGGGGCCCGGTGGGGGCGGGACGCCCGGCGACCAGCTGCCGCACCTGCGCGTCGGTGAGGGCGCCGCCCCGCCCGGTCCAGCCGGCCGTTCCCGGGGCACCGAAGGGGTGCATCAGGAGGTCGACGCTCAGATCGAGGACCGACGCGGCCCGGGGGAGCTGCCGCAGCAGCACGTCGTCGCGGGCGGTCCCGGCCGGGGAGCGGACGATGCAGATGATCTCCGAACCGCCCGAGGCGATGCTCGTGTACGCGACCTCCGGCCTGCGGACCAGCGAGTCCGCGAGGGGCCCCACGGCGTCCGGGCGGCAGCGCATCCGCGCGACCCACTCGGACTGGCTGCGGGCGGCCGGACTGCTCAGCCCGACGACGCGCACGACCCCACCGCGCCGCAGGGCGTTGTAACGCCGGGCCACGGTCTGCTCGGACGCCCCGATGACCTCGCTGAGGCGCCGGAAGGAGACCCGGGGCGAGCAGCTCAGCCCATGGATGATTCTGCGGTCCAGATCGTCGGCCATGGAGGAATCCTCACATGAATGCCGCTCATGGCGGTTGTTTCACGACGTTCACCGGGATCGCTTGGGGATTCGGCGACGTCCGGGGCGAAGCTGGTCGGCGGCTCCGCGGGCGGACCGGCGCACCGCCGCGGTCCGCCCGGCCCGGGAGCGGGCGTACGCCGGACGGCGGCGCTCACACAGAGCGGCCGCTCTCGCGCGGAGCGAGCGCGCTCGCACGGAGCATGTGAAGGAACCACCGCGTGAATCGCGCAATACAGCAGGCCGGGCCGCCCGGCCCGGACGGGCAGGACCTGTCGGGGCGCCGTGTCACGCTCCTCATGGCCTGCCTGGGCGTCTTCGTCGCCTACCTCCCCGTCACGACCGTGTCGGTGAGCCTCCCGGCCATCCAGCGGGCGCTGGGCGCCTCCACCTCCCAGCTGTCCTGGGTGTCCGACGCGTTCGTCCTGCCGATGGCCGCCCTGATCCTGACCACCGGGGTGTGGGGCGACGTCCACGGCCGCAAGCGGGTGTTCCAGACGGGCATGGCCCTGTGCGCCCTGGGCGCGGCGGTCTCGCTGTCGGCGGACTCGGTGCAGTGGGTGTGGGCCGGGCAGGCGGCCTCCGGGCTGGGCGCGGCGGCGCTGCTGCCCACGACGCTGGCCCTGATCAGCCACGCGGTCCCCGATCCCCGGGAGCGCGGCAAGTACATCGGCCTGTGGGCGATGGCCCTGATGGGCTCGCTCGCCGTGGGCTCGCTGATCGCCGGGCTGCTGCTGGAGCACGTCGCGTGGCGGTGGATCTTCCTGCTGCCGGTGCCGGTCTCGCTGACGGTGATGGCCGTCGCGGCGTTCCGGCTGCCCGACTCGCGCGCCCCGCACGGCCGCCGGCTCGACTGGCCCGGCCAGATCACCGCGGCCGTCGCCGTGACCGCCGTCGTCTACGGCGTCATCGAGGGCGGCGCGGACGGCTTCGGCGAACCCGTCGTGGTGGCGGCCCTGGCGCTCGGCGTGGTCGCCGCCGTCGCCTTCGTCCTCGTGGAACGGCGCAGCGAGAGCCCGATGCTCGACCTGGACCTGTTCCGCAGCCCCGCCTTCACCGCCACCGCCCTGGTCGCCATGATCAGCTTCCTCGGGCTGATCGGCTTCTTCTTCGTGCTGAGCCTGTACTTCGGCATGGTGCAGCACCTGAGCACGTTCGACGCGGCGCTGCGGATGGTGCTGGTGGCCGGCACCTCCCTGGTGGCGAGCGCGCCCGTCGGGCGGCTGATGCACCGGGTCTCCGCCCGGGTCCTGATCACCTCGGGCCTGGTCGTCGCGGCGGGCGCGATGTTCTCGCTGACCGGCGTCGATGCCGACACCTCCTACGGCGCGGTCGCCTGGCGGCTGGTCCTGCTGGGCCTCGGCATGGGGGCCGTGCTGACCCCGATGACGGCCTCGGCGGTGTCCTCCGTACCGTTCCGCCTGGCCGGGATGGCCGCCGCCGGGAACAACGCCTTCCGCCAGGTCGGCGGCGCCCTCGGCCCCGCCGTGCTCGGCGCCCTGCTGACCACCCGGGCCCTGGACGCCCTGCCCGGCCGCCTCGCCGACGCGGGCGTACCGGCCGGGGCCTCCGACCGGGTCCTGGACACCGCCCGCGAGCAGGGACTCGGCGCGGTCGCCGGGCTCGACCTGGACGCCGCCACCGGACCGGCCCTGTCCGCCCTGGGCGACGCGTTCCTCGACGGCATGCGGCTGTGCATGATCGTGTCCGGCGCGCTCGCCCTGCTGGCCGCCCTCGCCTGCGCCCTGCTGCTGCGCCCGGCACCCGCGCCGGTGCCCCCGGCGGCCCGTGCCGGGAACGTGTCCGGGAACGTGTCCGGCGAGGTGTCCGACGAGGTGTCCGGCGGGCTCAGCCCCGGGGCGGGCCGGACTCGGCCCACTCCGGCACCCGCGGCGACGACAGGAATTTCTCCTTGAGCCCCACCGCCACCGCCAGCGCGATCATGCAGCCGATCGGAATCCCGAACAGCAGGACGAGGAACAGGAGCGGGTGCTCGCGGCTGTACGCGTCGCTGTTGAGCCCGAACACCGTGACGGGCCCGGCGACGACGAGAGGGATCACGATCCAGAAGAACAGATAGGTCTGGATCACCTCGCTCGCGCGGAGATCGGCCTCGCCCAGGAACACGTACTCCGTGGTGCTGGTCGAGGCCCCGCGCCCCGCGGAGGCCGAGACCGTCTCGCCCTCCTTGATGTAGTAGCGCCCGAGCGGCCGTATCGGCAGCATCAGCATGGTGAACCAGCGGGTGGCGAAACAGGCCCCCGCGGCATCCGGCTTGGTCTTGCCCAGCATCGTCCGGCCGAACCCGTTGAACGTCCCCAGGCGCGGTGCCGTTCTCATCGGCCTGACCTTGTCCGGCATCCTGCTCTTCCCCCCGGTCACGATGGCAACGCGGACCCGATCAGCATGCCATTCGCGTCCGGCCGGAAGCCGTCCTCGCCGCCCAAGCTTTCGCCAAGATCCCGCACGCCCGCGTCAGTTGACGCCGACGCGGGCGTGCAGGTGCATGTCGTGCCAGCCGTCCGCGTGCAGCAGGGCCCGGCGCCGTACTCCTTCCGGCGCGAAGCCCGTCCGCCCGGCGACACGGCAGGACGCGGCGTTCGCCGTCGAGTGGCCGAGCTCGATCCGGTGGAAGCCGGCCTCGTCGAACGCCCAGCGCGCCACCCGGTCCACCGCCCGGGAGCACACGCCCCTGCCGCGGGCCTCCGGGGCCGTCCAGTACGAGATCTCCGCCTGCCCGCCTGCCAGGACCAGGGACCGGAGGGAGACCTTCCCGAGGAGCCGGTCGTCGTCGACCGCGTCGGTCACGGCCCAGTGGCAGGCCGTCTCACGCTCCCAGTCGTCCCGCCACTGCTCGATCCACTCCCGGGCCTCGTCCTCGGAGTCCGCCCGGCGCAGATGCCAGCGCTGGATCGCCGGGTCCTGGAACACCCTGACGACGGCGGCAGCGTCGCCGGACCGCCACGGCCGCAGCACCCGACCACCCCCGACCGGCAGCGTGGGCCGGTCCATGGCGCGCAGGGAGCCGGCAGGGATGACGGGAGTCACGAGGAAGGCCATGGCCGCCATCATGCCGAGCGGCGGGACACATCGCCGTCGGGCGGCCTCGCCACTGACGGAACAGGCACTGACGGCCCCGCTGGCCACAGCCGCCCCCACCTCGACCGTCGCCGCCGTGCCGGCCGGCGGCGCCGACGTCTCCGGAACACGCCAAGTCCCCCCGAACGGCGGTCTGTCGCCCATCTCCGGATGGGCTTCCGACGCTGCGGAGGGACAGATGGCGGAACATTCCGGCGAACCCCCGGACCCGCCCCGGGCCGTCCCCGGCCGAATGCCGCGGTACGGGGCCTGCCGGGCGGCGGCCGGAGTTACTTCAGGGCGTCACGGACGGCGGCCTCGACCCGGGTGGCGATATCGGCCTGACCTGCGGCGTTGGGGTGCATGAGGGTGGCCCGCTCATTGTCGGAGCAGGTCAGGGTGACCAGGCCCAGCGCGGTCTCCTGCGGCCAGTACGAACCGCCCTCGCCACAGATTCCCTCCACCCACTTCTTGGCCCGGGGCTGGCAGGCGTCGTGGCCGACGCTGGGGGTGGCGATGTCGATGTAGGTGTCGCCGCTCAGCTTCGTGAGGGCCTTGATGATGGCGTTGAGGTGGGTGTTCACCTCGTTCAGCCACGCGATGTCCCCGTGGGTGACGGAGATCCGGCCGAGGCCCTGGACGTCGGCGGCCAGTTCGCTGGAGTCCTGGCGGTCGCAGGTGGCGGGGTCGGACGGCACGATCGTGGGATAGCCGACCGTGATGACCTTGGCCTTGGGGGCCCGCTTGTGCACGTCACGCAGCATGGCGGCGTAGTTCTGGGTGACCCGGTCGTACTTGTCCTGGATCGACTCGGGGTCGAAGACCGGGCCGTTCGCCTTGTAGGCGTCCCGGCAGGGGGAGGCCCCGTCCGACTGGCTGATCCCGCCGATCAGGCAGGACACGAACATCTTGCTGAACGGCAGGCTGTTGCCGCCGGCGCCGATCGTGACCACGTCGGTCTTCGAGCTCAGCGAGGCGCGGTAGACCTGGGGGGCCACGCTGGGCCAGCCGCCCTCGGGCGGCTGCACCGGGCTGACGGGGGTCTGCCGCGCGGTGGTGATCTCGTCGATGGTCGCGCCCCCGCAGCTGACGTCGGTCAGCTTCACCGTCCGGCCCTCCGGCGGGTGGGCGGTGAGCTTGCGCGCGACGAGGCTCGGGTACGAATCCGTCGTACGGTCGCACCCGTCACGCCCCGGGCTTCCCAGCGCCGGGCCCGGGTCACCGACGAACTCCCCGGTCGTGTACGAGTCCCCGAGCACCACCCACTGCGCGGGCGCGGGTGCGGGCTCGGGTGCGGGCTCGGACTCGTCCGCCGGAGCCGGAGCCGGAGCCGCGGTCGCGGCCGGGGCAGCCGAGGCGCCGGTCTGCGCGGCCGCCGCGAGCGCCAGCGCGGCCACCGCCCCCAGCGCGACCTTGCGTACGAAGCCCCCGCCCCGACCGGAACCGGCGGCTGGGGACGTCTTGAGGTGGAACACGTAGCCTCCTGGGGCAACATAAACAGTCGATTACGCATCGCACCCAAACAGTTACGTTTCACGTCCGTCCAGCTGGGCACTGATCATTCACCCCACCGGGTACACCGGTTTCGCGCCCTCCACGCCCTCCGGCCTGCGCCCTCCCCTACACGGGCTGGCCGATCGGCCTGACGATCACGGTGTTGATGTCGACGCCGCGCGGTTGACCGATGGCCCAGACGATCGTCTCGCCCAGCTGGTCCGCGGAGAGGAAGTCGCGGTCCGGCAGTCCGCCGGGGGCGTTGTCGAAGAAATGCGTCCGCGTCGCCCCCGGCGAGACGAGGGTGACGCCGATGCCCTCGGAGGTCACCATGCGCCGGGTGTTCTCCGCGATCCCGGTGACGGCCCACTTGGTCGCCCCGTAGATGTTGCCGGGTGTGTGGATGTGCCCGGCCACACTGCCCACGAGCACGATCCGGCCCTTGCTCGCGCGCAGCGCGGGCAGGGCGGCGCCGATGAGCAGCACGGGGCCGAGCACATTGGTCAGCACCATGTCCCGCCAGCCGTCCGGGTCGCCGTCGGGCAGCTCGTCGAAGGTCGCGTAACCCGCATTGGCGACAACCACGTCGAGCCGCCCGAACGCCGCCACCGTCGTCGTGACCGCCGTACGCACGGCCTCGTTCTCGGCGGCGTTCCCCGGCATCACCAACAGCTCCGCCGGATCACCGAGTTCGGCCGCGAACCGCCGCAACCGCTCCTCGCTGCGCCCGGTGACCGTGACCCGGTACCCGCGCTCCAGCAACTGCCGGGCCGTGGCGGCCCCGATCCCGCTGCTGCCACCGGTGATGAGTGCGACAGGAGAGTGCGACATGTGCGGGCCCCCGCTCGTGTGGTGAAGTCGGCAAGGGGATTGCAGCACTTGAAGCGCTCTCGAAGTCAACCACGTCGTTTCAGGGGCTCAGGCGGTGTCGAACTTCCCGGCCTTGACGCCCGCCACGAAGGAGGCGAAGGCGGCGGGGGAGGTGTGCAGCACGGGTCCGCCGGGGTTCTTGGAGTCGCGTACGGGGACGATGCCGGTGGTGAATGCCTGGGCCGGGGACCACTCGACGCAGGAACCGCCATTTCCGCTGTAGGAGGACTTGACCCAGCGGGGCGACGGGGCGTCGGCCGTGTTCGTCATGGATTCCCTCTCTCGAAACGTGAACGCCCCGCCGTGCAGAGCAGGGCGGGGCGGATTCGGGACACGTGCGCCGGTCGTTCGTCGGTCAGACGGTGCCGAACTCCCCGGCCTTGACGCCCGCCACGAAGCTGGCGAAGGCGGTGGGGGAGGCGTGCAGCACGGGGCCGCCGGGGTTCTTGGAGTCGCGTACGGGGACGATGCCGGTGGCGGATGCCTGGGCCGGGGACCACTCGACGCAGGTCCCGCCGTTGCCGCTGTACGAAGACTTGAGCCAGAGGGGAGAGGAGGAATCGGTCATCAGGGGGTGCCCTTTCGTGCCTCGTCGATCACGGCCACAGAAGCCGCCTGGGAGAGCGCCTCGGCCTGAAGCTGATGGTAGTACCTCACCAACGGCAGCACCGACGTCAATTCCCTGTCCAAGTACCCGTTGGTCTCGGACTCTACGTACGACATCACCGAGCGGTCGGGCAGGGTCAGCAGATTCACCTGGCGACCGAATGGCCGCCGCTCCCCCATAGCGTAAGGGGCCAACTGGAGCACGGTGTTCGACCGTTCGGCGAAATCGATCAGATGGGCCATCTGACGTTCCATGACGGCAGGGCCACCGATCACGCGGCGAATGCAGCTCTCGTCCAGCACGACGATCAACATGGGTGGGACCCGCCGGTTCAGGGTTGCCTGTCGGTCCAACAGCGCCTCGACCCGTTCGGCGGCCTGATCCGGAGTGATCGTTCCCCGTCTGACATTTCCCTCTTCCAGGACTGTCGCGTACTCCGGCGTTTGGAGCAGCCCAGGAATCACTCCGATGTCGAACAGACGGATCTCGGCCGCGCGGTTCTCCTGACCCAGGTACTCCGGGAAGCCCTCCAGCAGACTGCCGTTCCGCAGTTCTGCCCAGGCGCGTTCGAACGATTCGGCGGTACTGGTGAATCCGAAGACTGTATCCATGCTCCGCGAAAAGCGGAGCGTCGGCGGTTTGCGACCAGTTTCGATGGCCGAGATGTGCCTGCCCGAGTAGCCCGCCAGGTCGGCGAGTTCGTCCTGGGTCCAGCCACGCCCTTCGCGCGAACTGCGTAAGCGGGCGCCGTAGGCCGCTCGTGGGCTCGCTTCCGGGTTCAGCTGCTTGATGTTTACCAACGTGCCCTCCGATTTGGAAACGTTGAAGACGTCTCGACCCTAGGTCACTCTGAGGGCTCTTGGTAGTGGGACGACTACGGAGCGGAGTTGACGTGCGCGAGGATGACGGTGCTCTGAATGGCCAGGAATTCCCGGAGGACCCTGAAGTGCCTTCGCCGGGGGTGTTGTTCAGGGATGTGGGGCGTGGGGGTCGGGTGGGGGAGTTTTGTGGGGTGGTGGGGCCGTATTGGTCGTTGCGGCCGGTGGGGGGTGGGGTGGAGTGGGAGGTGGAGCCGGAGTGGGTGCGGGCGTTGACTCCGGGGGAGCGGTTGAGTGTGGAGAACGCGTTGCGGAATCTGCGGAGCAGCAGGGGTGGCGTGTGAGCGGGCGGGGGGAGCAGCCGGGTTATCGGTGTGAGGTGTTGGCGGTGGAGTTCTTCGGGGATACGGGGCGGATGGCTCGGTATGTGCTGGGGACGTTCGAGACGATCTCGCCGGTGCTGGCGGTGCGGTGGCTGGGTGGGCAGGCTTTGCGGATCGCGGAGTTGCTGAATGAGGATCCGGAGGGTGGGCCGCGGTTGGATCTGGAGGGGGCGGCGTGGGTGCAGCCGTTGCGGCGGTTGCCGGTGGGTTCGCCGCCGGGGCGTCCGGCGGAGCTGTGTGCGTGGTACGAGGACCGCAGGGGTCAGCGTGAGGCGCAGGCGCATGTCAGGAGCGGCAATCCGCTTCTCGTCGTCGTCCCGGACACCGACTGCACGTACACCCTCTCCGTACGCCCCAGCCAGAAGACGTGACACCCCACGGGGCGGTGATTCCTGGGCCGTCGGGCCTTCTCCCCGTCACGCTCGCTCCCGTTGGTCCGGCCGCCTCGGCACACCTCACGCCACCGTCGGCGAATCCGGGGCTGAGCGTGATGTCGGTCCTCATGACCCGTTGTGGTCGTGAGGACCGATGCTGCTGACGGATCACTCCCCACCCGCAGGCGCAACGGGAGGTGATCCGGCAAGCGCGGCCGGGGAAGGCACCCGGAGTGGAGAGAGCGGTACGCACACCGGGCTGGTGCCGAAAGCGCGATCCCTCAGGGAGTACGGGCCTTCGGCCTGCGGCGATGCCGCAACGCTTGCTGGACCGGCACTCCACGAGCCCGCACACGAACGTCACCCCCCCCCGGCAGTCCACGGACCACCACCCAGCCCTGCGGTACCTAGGTCCCCAGCCTTCGGTCCGGGCCAACACAGGACCATTCGCAGGACCGATGCCGCCTTCTGGAGGCGGAAGCCACCATGCTGGTGGAGACCTGCCAAGAGGAGCGCATCATGTCGTACCCGGAACACCTCGATTACCCGGAAGCCCGCTACCACGGCAACAAGGGCGAAGTGAACGCGGCCTTCCGCCCGGCCGACACCCCGCCGGACATCTCCTCACCCGGCGGCTCCACCCACTACCTCGCCACCAACGAGTCGACCGGCGGCGAGTTCGGCCTGTACAAGGTGGAGCTGGGCGCGCGGTCCGCCGGAGCCAAGACCCACTTCCACAAGGCCATGTCGGAGTCCTTCTACATCCTCTCCGGCGCACTGGAGCTCTACAACGGCGAGAAGTGGGTCACGGGCCGCGCGGGCGACTTCCTGTACGTACCGGTCGGCGGCCTCCACGCCTTCAAGAACGTGACCGACGAGCCCATGTCCATGCTCATGCTCTTCTCGCCCGGCGCCCCGCGCGAGGAATACTTCGAGCGGGTCGCGGACATGGCACAGCGCGGTGGCGAGGAACTCAAGCAGTTTCGCGCCCGGCACGACAGCTACTTCCTGGAAGACCTCGAACCCGGGAAGGAGTAGTCAGGGGCCGCTGCGGGACCGCCGCCCCGCCACGATGGCCACCACCGGGGCCCGTCCGGCCGTACGAGTTCGCCAACAGCCGTCCGCTTCACTGCCGGGGCGGCGGGGGGCTTGTTACGCTCTCCGGCCATGCGAGCCCTCTTTCCAGGATCCTTCGACCCGGTCACTCAAGGGCACGAGGACATACTCCGGCGTGCTGCCCGCCTGTTCGACGAGGTCGTCGTGTGCGTGATGTCCAATCCGAACAAGACCGGCCGTCTCCCCGTCGAGGAACGACTGGACCGGCTCCGCGCGGCAGCAGCCGGCTTGAGCAACGTCACGGTCGACTCCCATACCGGGGGCCTGCTGGTCGACTACTGCCGCCGGGGCGGATTCAAGGTCGTGATCCGCGGGGTCCGAGGCGTCAAGGACCTGGACTACGAGATGCCGATGGCTCGCATGAACCACGAACTGGCCGGAGTCGAAACGCTGTTCAT
The DNA here is from genome assembly GCF_042262625.1 of Streptomyces sp. NPDC056347. Lineage (NCBI taxonomy): Bacteria > Bacillati > Actinomycetota > Actinomycetes > Kitasatosporales > Streptomycetaceae > Streptomyces > Streptomyces sp. NPDC056347. The sequence goes on from NZ_JBHJQP010000014.1 coordinate 57,146, forward strand.
CCCCGCGGAACCCGCGATGGCCCACATATCCTCCACGCTCGTCACCACGATGAACCGCCAGGACCCGGCCCCTGAACGATGACGCGACCGACTCCGCTTCCGGCAGCCGGGGCGGCCGAATCCGAGGGGCCGCGCTCCGCGTCGTGCGTCAGGGCGCTGTGGCGTATCCGGTGAAGCGTCCAGCGGTCCAGGTCCTCGATGCCGTTGGGCGAGGTGAGGCGAGGCGGTCGTCGGCGGGTAACCATCCCGCGCCGTGAGGGAGATCCGGTGGATCCGCGCGGAGGACCTCGCGACGCCCGTGCCAGTGAGGCACCGCTCGACCGCCGCGGTGTCCGGGAGCGAGATCAACTGCCCGGCGCCAACGGGCTGTACCCGATGGTTTGGGCGCGGCACCCTCAGCCGCGCCTGTTCGACGGGAGTTCGATGTCGTCCAAGGCGGCCCGAGCCGCCGAAGTGAAGCTGCCGAGGCGCTCGGAGACCATGGTCACCTCGACGGCGTGACGCTCGACGAAGTTGAGGTTGCGATCCGGGGAGCCCGCGGAATCCCGCCAGGCGAGGAGAGTCGTATGCATCGAGTGGAGCCCCAGGTGAACGCCGTGGGCGGCTTGTTCCACCGACTCGGGCCCCTCGACCGCGAGGCCGGCCCAGGCCGCCTGCACCAGAACCAACTGCTCTTGCGCGATCCGGAGCCGTCGATCGGCCTCCGCCACATCCGGGGCATCGCCCACCAGGGCTCGTGCGGCCGTCTTCAGAGCGCTGCGGGACTCGTTGGCCGGGGCGAGGAAGGTGCTGTACGCGTCTCGCCGCAGTTGTCTGCGCCACTGGGAGTGCTCGGCTTTGGCCTGTCCCTCCATCTGCCGCCGGGTCGACCCACTGGAGATCGCCGACGCCACGACCGTGCCGACAACGCCAACTGTCGCACCCAGTAGCGCCGCAAGTCCCTGGTCCATAGCGGTGATTATTCACGCTCGCGACCGCATACGGTCGCCGATGGGGCGGGCTTCACGGGGAACCGGCGGCAGTTGAATACGCGAGCCCGCCAATACCGAGGCCGGGCCCGGAGCTGGAAGACCCCGGCTTCCACGACGGCGTGCGCTCCGACTTCCGCGACCGCCTCGCCGAGGGCGACCGCGCCGACCGGCTGCCGAGCCCGGCGCCGCCCCCGATCCGGCGGGCCTGCCTGCTCAAGGGATGCGCCGCCCGCGCCGGTCGACCATTTCCATAAGCCATGAATGCAAAAACATTATGCTTTGGCCATGAGTCGTCAAGACACCGCTCCTGGCGTGTCCGCCGACATCGGGGCAGCCCTCTACGGCCTGGCCACCAGGTCCGCGAGGCGCCTGCCCCGGGACATGAGCCCGACGTCCGCCGCCACCCTGACCACCCTGGACCGGACCGGTCCGCGGTCGAGGGTGTCACCCAGCCCGCGATGACCGCCGCCCTGGTCGGAGTGATGGAGGAGCCAGGCCTGGTCGAGCGGCAGGGCGACGCGTCCGAATTCCTCGCCTCGGACACCGGCCCCGGCCACTTCTTCCCCGGCGACAGCGCCCGCACCACCGCTGCACTGGTCGGCATCGGCGCCATGACGATCACGTCGCTGACAAGCCTCGCTCCCGTCCGCCGACGCTCGTCCGAGATCAACCCGTAAGTCAAATGCACTCACCCCAACACTGGAGGTTCCATGCCCAAGGGCTACTGGGTCAGCGTCTACCGCACCATTTCGGACCCTGAGAAGCTGGCTGCCTACAACAAGCTGGCCCCTGCGGCCGTCAAGGCCGGTGGCGGCCGGGTCTTCTCCCGTGACGGCCGGATCGTGGTGCACGAAGCCGGAATCGCCGAGCGCACCATCCTGATCGAGTTCGACAGTTTCGAGCAGGCCGTCGCGGCGTACGAGAGCGCGGCCTACCAGGAGGCACTGGTCGCCCTGTCCGACGGCGTCGAGCGCGACTTCCGCATCGTCGAAGGCACCGACTGACCGAGGTCCGGGGGCATTGCGGTCGCCGAGCCGATCCACTGGGAGAACCAGGTGAAGGACTCGGCCCGTTACCGGTCGCCGCAGTCACCCGCCGGCGGGGCGGCAGCTGGTGCCCGCTCACGCCGGGGCTGTGCCGCGCGCCCTTGTGCGGACCCATTGCCGGCACCCATGACGAACGTGACGATCACGCAGCGGCCCAAGGGGGCGGTGGGCTCGGACTCGTTGCCGGACGGCGGGCCGAAGCGGCGCTACCGCTCCACCCGGTACGCGGCCCGGGCCACGGTCCCCGCCAGGGAACGCTCCGGCATCCTCGCCTCGGATCCCCTGCCCCAGTCCGCTTCGCCGAGGTCCGTGTCATGGCATGGCCTTCCTCGGGCGAGGGAGCCGGAAAGCCGGACGCACCGGGCGAACTAGTCATCAACTGCGGCCGGGGAGGCGGTAGTTCGGGCGTGCCGCTAGCCTCCCTGCCATGTCATCCCAAGGACGCAGCGCCGGAGCCGTCTTCTGCATCGTCTTGGCCATGCTCAGCATGGCCACAGCGGTGATCCTGTCGGCGGTCGCGCTGACCGCGACCTCCGAGGTGGCCGATGAGCCGCTGGGCGAATTCGGCTCCAAGATGAACCTCTTCGAGGACCCCGATTGCGAAACCAAGGCCGAAACCCCGCCTGATCAGCTGTTCATGAAGTGCTTCTCCGAGTACCAGTCGGCCATTCAGGAGGACGCGGCGCTCTGGGAGAGGGAGATCGAGGCGAGGCAGACGGACATCCAGGCGAAGGGAAACCTGGCGATCATCTTCGGCCTGCTCGGGGTGACCTTCGCGGTCTGCGCCGTGGTGTGCAGGAGGGACGGCCGGACCGAGCCGCAGCCCACCGGCACCTGGGCAACCCAGCCCGCCCCGGGCGGGGCAGACGGGTCCACCGAACCGAACGCGCACTCGTAGCCGCGTCACTGAGAACGGCCGACGCCGGGCTCGAACGCATCAGCTGTAGCCGCGGCCGTGGCCGGACCGGGACCTCTTCGGCCGTGTCCCGGCCGGTCACGCCGACCGGGGCGGCCGTCGAATTCCGGGCGGTGTACGTCCATGCTGTCGGCATGCCCTTTCCTGACGAGTCGGCTCCGGTGATCGTGGTGGACTACCAGCCGCAATGGGCGGTGGACTTCGAGAAGCTGGCCGGAACGCTCCGCGGCGCGCTCGGGGACCGGGCCCGCGCGGTCGATCACATCGGGTCCACCGCGGTGCCCGGCCTTGCCGCCAAGGACTGTGTGGACGTCCAAGTGCTCGTCGATGCCATCGACGAGGAACGACAGACCCGTCTCCTGGCCGCAGCGGGATTCCGCTGTCGGCCGGAGCCCTGGAACCGCGCGGAGGAATCGGGCGGGCAGCGCTGCCCGAAGCTGGTGTTCGCCCCGCCGGTCGGTGCACGGCGGTGCAATGTCCACCTACGGGAGGTGGACGGGCCCAATGCCCGGTTCGCCCTCCTGTTCCGTGACTACTTGCGCGCGGACGAAGACGCCCGCCGGACATGGGGTGCGTTCAAGAAGCGCCTGGCACTCAGCGTGCCGGACCTGCCCGACTACGGGCAGATCAAGGCCCCCGCCACGCAGCTGCTGATGGCCGCGGCCGAGCGTTGGGCCGCCGAGAACGGTTGGCAGGCCGCTTTGGGCCGGGCCGTCCGAAGCTGAGCCGTTCGCACTCCGCCGCCACTGCCGTGCGGGGCGTCGCACCCGGCCCGCATCACTCACCGACCCGCGTGTGTGCGGCGAGCGATGGAAAAACGGTGGACAGGGAACGCACACGCGGCACACTGCCCCGTATGGAACGACCGCTGCTGGATGTGGAGGGCGTCACCGAGCGATTGGTTCGCCGATTCGGCCCGCAGATCGCCGAATGGTGCGCCGATACGCCGAGCCTGATCGCACGGCTGACGTCCCGGTGGGGACTTTCGCTCGGGGAGCCCCTCCCGGACGGTGCCTCGTCGGTCGCGTTGCGGTGCCGCTGGCCCGACGGCACGCCCGCGGTACTGAAGATCAGTCCGGAGCGGGCCCTGCTGGTCGAGCAGGCCGGAATGCTGAGGTGGTTCGCCGCCTCGGGCCGGGTGCCCGCCGTGCTGGCCGCCGACGAGGACGCGGGCGCCATGGTGCTGGAGGAAGTCGTGCCCGGAACACCGGCGGAGGACATGCCGGCCGTTTCGCTCCCCGGACAGTGGGCGGATCTGCTCGCCGCGTTGCACGGGGTCGCTCCGCCGCCGCGGCCACCGCGTGTGCTGCGGGGCCGGTGCGAGGAGGCGTTCACCCGGGTCGGCAGACGGCTGTCCGAGCCCGCGATCAGTGCGCGGATGGACGTCACCGTATGGGACAGGGCCATCCGGCGGTGCGAGCGGCTGCTGGACACGGAAGCGGCAACCGTGCTGCTCCACGGCGACCTGCACCTGGGCAACGCGCTCGCCGGCGGCACGGAGCGCGGCCTGATGGCCATCGACCCGAAGGCATGTGTGGGTGACCCGTGCTTCGACGCCGTGGACTACGTCGTGGCCGGTGCCGGGCTGGAGGGTGTCGAGGACCGCTGCGCGCGAGTGGCGGCGGCGTGCGGGCTCGACGGCGACCGGCTCCGCGCCTGGAGCCAGGTGATTGCCCCGTTCGCGGCCATCGCCCACCTCGGCGGCGGTGGTGAGGAGCCGGTGATCGACGAGCTGCTCGCGTGGAGCCGGTGAGCACACCCGGCGTCCCCGATCGCCTTGTGCGACATGACAGTCGACCCGTGAAGTGTCACGTTTCTCCGCAGGGGGGTACCCCTCCGGCCGAACCACCGGACCGGTCCCGCGCCTTGACCCTGCCCCAGGGGAAGGGGTGACGGTGGATCCGCGGATCGCACCGGCGACCGGAGCGAAGAGGGAGGGCTCGCGTGGCGGAGACCTGCGTGATTCTGGACATCGGCGGCGTACTGGAGATGACGCCGGACACCGGGTGGGAGCGGAGATGGGAGGAGCGACTGGCGCTGCCGCCCGGCACGGTGCATGAGCGGATGCGGGACGTGTGGCGGGCCGGGAGCATCGGGAGCATCGGCGAACGAGAGGTGCACGAGCAGCTGGCCGTACGCCTGGGGCTCGACGCGTCCCGGACCGAAGCCCTCGTGGCCGACCTCTGGGCGGAGTACCTGGGAACGCCCAACGCGGAACTCATCGCCTACGTGCGGGGACTGTGGGGCACGTGCGGGATCGGCATCCTGAGCAACAGCTTTGTCGGGGCCCGGGAACGGGAAGCGGCGCTGTACCGCTTCGACGAACTCGTCGAGCACGCCGGGCACATCGTGTACTCGCACGAACTCGGCATCGAGAAGCCGGACCCGCGCGCCTTCGAGGCCGCGTGCGCCGCTCTGGGCGCGCGGCCGGAGAGCTGCCTGTTCATCGATGATGTCGCGGTGAATGTCGAGGCGGCCCGGGCGGTGGGCATGCGGGCCCACCTGTTCGAGGACAACGCCCGCACGATCGCCCGCGTAGAGGCCCATCTGGCTGCCCCCGCCCGGGCCGGGGGAGCCGTTCCGCCCGGGTGACCTCGGGCCACCGGGCCTCGGCCCGCATGCCGGGGGAGAGCGACGTGTGCGTGAGCGCGAGCCGGGCGGTTCGCCACGCCGCGCCCAGGAATGCGGTACCGGGCGCAATACGAAGGGTTCCGGTCAACCTCTCCTGCGCGCCCGGTCCGTTGCCGTGCCGGTTCGACCGCGCTCGTCACCGCGTACCGGTGGTGCCCACGCCGCTGGCGGAACGTTTCCTGGGTGGCGCGATCGCGCTCACTCGTCCGTCGGCGCGCCGCATGGACGAGGTGCGGCCGGACCAGGCTCCGGCGGGTGGCCGCAGCCGACAGCGGCCACGGCCAGGGCCCGAAACAGGAGGAACCCGCCATGAGCATGATCCAGACCGGGAAGCTGCAGCTGCGTACCGACGAGCCGCAGGCCAGGACGGGCGGCGACGTGTCCACGTTCACGCAGGTCAACTTCCCGACGCCGTTCCCCGCCGGATCCGAAGTGATCGTGGTGCCCATGACCCAGACGTTCAACGGTCCCGAGACGCCCGGCATCCGCATCGCCGACGTCACCGTGAACGGATTCAAGATCCGGTTCAACGAGGTCCGGATGGGCACGCAGGGCAGCGACGGCCGCCATGTCGAGGAGACGGTCGGCTGGATCGCCGGCACGACCTGAGCCGCGCGGCGGACCGCCCCGGCCCCGTCTCCCGCCGCCCCGCCCCGCCCCGCTCAGTGCGGGGTGGGTGTGCCGGTCAGGCCGTCCAGGTAGGCGGTGACCTCGTGGGCCGCGTCGGCCGGGGCGATCAGGGCCACGTGATTGTCCGGGCGGATCAGTACGAGCGTGCCGGGGGAGGCCGGGGACGGGGAGATGCCGTAGGCGGTGCGGGCGTGGGCGGCGTCGTCGGTCAGGTCGCGTACGGCGCCCGCGTCCACGCCGTACGCGCGGACCACCGGGCCGTATGCCGCCTCCGCCGCCCGGAGCGCGTCCGCCGTGCCGGGGCCGAAGCCCAGCAGCGTGAAGTGCGGGCCCGCGAAGGCGTCGAAGAGGCGGACCGGGCGGCCCGTCGCGGTGTCGCGGCACGGGGCGTCCGGGGCGCGGTCACCGGAACGCAGGCGGGGAGTCGAGCCGGCGCCCGCGAGCGACGACCAGGGGTAGCCGACGCCGAGACCGGCCGTCTCGCCGGTGATCGCCGTGTCCAGGCCGCCGCCCGGACGGCGGATCGCTTCGAGCGTCGCCCGGAGCCGTTCGGCGGTGAGGTCCAGGGTCCGGGCCGCCACCGGCAGCCGCTCCTCCTCGTACGTGTCCAGCAGACGCGGGTCCGCCCCGCCGTCCGCGACCAGGGCGAGCTTCCAGCCCAGGTTGAACGCGTCCTGGATGCCGGTGTTCATGCCCAGCCCGCCCGCGATGGAGTGGACGTGCGCGGCGTCCCCGGCGAGCAGCACCCGCCCCACCCGGTAGCGGCCGGCCAGCCGCTCGTTGACCCGGTACGAGGACAGCAGCGTGGCCCCGGTCAGGCGGCCGGCCGGGAGCCGGGCGTGCTTGGCGAACAACCGCCGGAAACTCTCCAGGGACGGGGGCACGGGCGCGCCCGCCGCGTCCCGCTCGGGCCCCGCCTGGAACCACCAGCCCGCCCGCGTACCCGGGATCGGGCAGAGCATCACGGCACCGTCCTCGTCGAACCACTGGTGCCAGATGCCCCGGTCCAGGCCCTCCACCTCCACGTCCCCGCAGACCATCGCCTGCTCCGGGGTGGTCGTCCCCTCGAACGGGACCCCGATCAGCTTCCGTACCCGGCTGTGGGCGCCGTCGCAGCCCACCACGTACCGCGCGCCGATGCTCCGGCCGTCCGCGAGGGCGACGGTCACCAGGCCGTCCGCCTCCGACAGCCCGACCGCCTCCGCGCCCAGCTCCACCCGCACACCGAACTCCGCGAGGCGCTCCCGGAGGATCTCCTCCAGCCGCCACTGGGCGATCAGGTGGCCATGGGCGTACGGGGCGTCGGGCGTCGGACGCAGGGACGCGGCCGGGTCGGCGTCGGCGACCGGCACCCCGTCCCGGTACTTGCGCATCGGCAGCGGCGCCGAACCCGCGGCCAGGACCCGGTCGGCGACACCCAGGTCCGCCAGCACCTCCAGGGACCGGGGGTTCGGGCCCTTCGCCCGGGAACTGCGCGGGAACCCGGGCGACCGGTCGATGATCCGCACGTCCACCGAACGGCGCGCCAGATCGCAGGCGAGCGTCAGGCCGGTCGGCCCCGAACCGACGATCAGCGCGGAGACGGGAGACGCGGGGACGGGAGATGCGGGGACGGGAGGTACGGAGGCGGGCATGCGGGCTCCTCGGTTGCGGTTCCGTGGAGGACCAGGGAAGCGCAACCGAGTTAAAAATGCAACCGGGTAACGTTAAATTAGGGCTGGGTGGAGGGGGCGGGCTCCTCGGGGGCCGGGAGGGGGGCCGGGTGAGGGCGTGCGCCCTCCCGTGCCGCCGCCTCCCGTGCCGCGCGCACCTGCGCCCGGGTCCGCCGTGCCGTCCGGAACGCGTCCCAGGTCAGCAGGGACAGTGCCAGCCACACCAGGCCGAAGCCGGCCCACCGCTCCGGCGGCATCGCCTCGTGGAAGTAGACGATGCCGAGGGCGAACTGGAAGACCGGCGCCAGGTACTGCAGCAGGCCCAGGGTGGAGAGCGGCACCCGGATCGCCGCCGCCCCGAACAGGATCAGCGGAACGGCCGTGACGAGCCCCGCCGAGACCAGCAGCGCCGAGTGGCCGGTCCCCTCGGACGCGAAGGTCGACTCGCCCCGGGCGCCCAGCCACAGCAGATAGCCGAGCGCGGGCAGGAACATCACGGCGGTCTCGGCAGTGAGCGACTCCAGGCCGCCCATGTTGATCTTCTTCTTCATCAGGCCGTAGGTCGCGAAGGAGAACGCCAGGGTCAGTGAGATCCACGGCGGACGCCCGTAGCCGATCGCCAGCACCAGCACCGCCGCGAAGCCCGTGCCGACCGCTACCCACTGCACCGGGCGCAGCCGCTCGCCGAGGAAGAGGACGCCCATGGCGATGGTGACCAGCGGGTTGATGAAGTAGCCGAGCGACGACTCCACCACGTGCCCGTTGTTCACGGACCAGATGTACAGGCCCCAGTTGACCGTGATGGTCGCGGCGGCCACTGCGACCAGGCCGAGCTTGCGCGGCTGCCGCACCAGCTCGCCGATCCAGGACCAGCGGCGCAGCACCAGCAGGGCGAGGAGGACGAAGCCGAGGGACCAGGCCATGCGGTGGGCGAGGATCTCGATCGCGCCGGCGGGCTTCAGCAGCGGCCAGAAGAGCGGGACGAGACCCCACAGGGCGTAGGCGCCGAAGCCGGACAGGAGACCCGCCCGCTGTTCATTGATCCCCTTCACGGGCCCTCCAGGCGTATCTGTGTCACCGCACGAAGGTAGCGCCGCGAAGAGCCCGGTGTCATACCCGTATCGGGATACGGTCATGACACACGGGGCTCCTGGGGGGCGGGGAAACCCGCGTTACGCGCGGGCCGCCGCGGCGGCCACCGTCTCGGCGAGCGGAGTCGTCGGACGGCCGATCAGGCGGGCCAGGTCGCCGCTGGTGGTGGCGAGCCGCCCGCGCCCGATCGCCTCGTCGACGTCCACCAGGATCGCCGCGAAGGGCTCGGGCACCCCGGCGCCGGTCAGGATCTCCTGGTGCGCGGCGGCCGGGACGTCGCGGTACTCGATCTCCTTGCCGGTGGCGGCCGAGACGACGGCCGCGTACTCGGCGAGCGACCAGGCGACGTCGCCGCTCAGCTCGTAGGCCGCACCGAGGTGGCCCTCGCCGGTCAGTACCGCGGCGGCCGCGGCGGCGTAGTCGGCCCGGGTGGCGGATGCGATCCGCCCGTCACCGGCGTTGGCGACGACGGCGCCGTGCGCCAGGACCAGGGGCAGGTTGGCCGTGTAGTTCTCGGTGTACCAGCCGTTGCGCAGGAAGGTGTACGGCAGGCCGGATTCGAGGATCAGTCGCTCGGTGGCCCGGTGCTCGTCGGCCAGCCGGAAATCGGCGTCGGGCCCGCCCAGGATGCCGGTGTACGCGAACTGGGCCACACCCGCCGTCCGGGCCGCGTCGATGACTGCGGCGTGCTGCGGCACCCGCCTGCCGACCTCGCTGCCGGAGATGAGCAGGACCCGGTCCCCGGCCCGGAAGGCGTCCTTCAGGGACTCCGGCCGGTCGTAGTCGGCGACGCGGATCCCGACGCCCCGGGCGGCCAGCGGGGCCGCCTTCTCCTCGTCACGGACGACGGCGACGATCTCGCTCGCGTCCACGGTGGCCAGCAGTTCCTCGACGACCAGACGGCCGAGTGCTCCGGTGGCTCCGGCTACGACGATGCTCATGGGTGGTTCCTCCTGGGGGTACGCGGGCCGGGGTTCGATCCACCGGCCCGTACCGCTCACCGTAGGACGTGTACTAACTATTCGTAAGTACCCACTTGCAAGTAAGGTACTGGTGTGAATGTAAGTGGAATGGATCCGCGCCCCGATGTGAACCGGCCGCTGTGTCCCTCCCGGCCGGTGCTCGAACATGTCACCAGCCGCTGGGGCGTGCTGGTCCTGGCCGCCCTGCTGGAGCGCTCGTACCGGTTCAGCGAGCTGCGCCGGGAGGTGGGCGGGGTCAGCGAGAAGATGCTGGCCCAGACCCTCCAGACCCTGGAGCGCGACGGATTCGTGCACCGGGACGCCAAGCCGGTGATCCCGCCGCGGGTCGACTACGCGCTCACCGAACTGGGCCGGGAGGCCGCCGAGCAGGTGTGGGCGCTGGCACGCTGGGCCGAACGCAGCGTGGGCGCGGTGCAGGAGGCGCGCGCGGCGTACGACGAACGCAAGGCACACGCCTCGTAGCCCCTGCTCGCGCCTCGCGGCACCCGGGTACGCCTCGGAGCAGCCGCGCGCGCTGCGCGGCATCCGCTCCCGGCCGCTCCCGGCCGCGCCCCGGTCAGTCCGAGTCCGGGTCGCGTCCCTCCTCCAGGGCCCGCAGCGCGCGCGAGACGTCGAACGGCAGGATCGTCACCGCCACGTGCGGCAGCTGTCCCAGCGCCTTCGCCATCTGCTCGCCGGTGCCCCGGTGCAGCATCTTGCCGAGCATGTTGGTGTACATCCGGCGCGGCACCAGGACCGTCAGCGCGGTGTGGTCGTCCTCGGTGGTCCGGGCGGCCAGCTCCTTCATCGCGTGGCGCAGCCGCCGGTCCGGGCACGCCACCAGGTCGAGGGGGACAGAGGTGGCGGCGGTCGCCTCCCAGCGGGCGGCCAGCCGCCTGCCGTGCGCCTCGTCGATCGCGAAGTGCACGGCCCGGATCTCGTCCGGGCGCAGCTCGTGCGCGTACCGCAGTGCCTTGAGCGTCGCCAGGTCGAGGGTCTCGACCAGGACGAAGACCAGGTGGCGCCGGTCGCGGGGGCGGTCGGCGCCCGGTGCCTGGATGGCCTGGAGCGCGGCGGCCTCGTGCCGGTACTCGCGGTTGATCCGGGTCAGCCCCCACACGCCGAGCGGGAAGATCACCACGACCAGCCAGGCGCCCTCGGTGAACTTGGTGACCGCGAAGATCAGCACCACGGCGGCCGAGATCGCCGACGCGAGCGCGTTCACCCCGATCTTGATCCGGCGGTGCCGTTCGCGGCGCCGCAGGTGGTACGCGGTGAGACCGGCCCCGGCCATGGTGAACGCGGTGAACACACCGATCGCGTACAGCGCCACCAGCCGGTCCACACTGGCCCCGGTGGCCAGCAGCAGGGCCAGTGAGACCACGGCCAGCGAGATGATGCCGTTGGAGAACGCGAGCCGGTGCCCGCGCCGGGTCAGCACCCTCGGCAGGAACCGGTCCTCGGCCACGAAACTGGCGAGGAACGGGAAGCCGGTGAACGGCGTGTTGGCGCCGGTGTACAGGACCAGCGCGGTCGCCAGCTGCACGAAGACCAGCCCGGCCGTGCCGAGCGGCCCGCCGCCGAAGGCGAAGTGCGCCTCCTGCGCGATGACCGTCGGGGTCCCGTCGGCGTACGGGACGGCGTGGGTGAAGTGGGCCATCGTGGAGACGCCGAGGACCAGGACGCCCAGCACGCAGCTCATCGTGATCAGGGTGCGGCGGGCGTTGCGGCCCTGCGGCTCGCGGAAGGCGGAGATCCCGTTGGAGATCGCTTCGAGGCCGGTGAGCGAGGAGCCCCCGTTGGCGAAGGAGCGCAGCACGATGAAGAGCGAGGCCCCGTAGAGCCAGCCGTCGCCCGGAGTGCCGATCGGTACGACGCCGGGGGCGTGCAGGTCGGCGCGCGGGAGCTCGCCGGTGATCCCGCGCACCGCGGCGACGGCGAGCACCAGCCCGACCGCGGCCATGAACAGATAGGCGGGCAGCGCGAACGCCCGGCCCGCCTCGCGGATGCCGCGCAGGTTCCCGTACGCGAGCAGCACGATCACGCCGACGGAGACGGGGAGCTGGAGGTGGTCGAGGCCGGTGAAGCCGTTCCCGGCCAGATGGGCGAGCGAGATCAGCGCGTTGGTGCCGGCCGAGACCTGGACGGCGACGGTCACGATGTAGTCGACGAGCAGGGCGACGGCGGCGATCTGCGCGACGTTCGGCCCGAAGTTCTCCCGCGCGACGACGTACGAACCGCCCGCCCGGGTGTAGATCATGACGACATCGCTGTAACAGAGCGTCAGGAGCAGCAGCACCAGCAGGATCGCGCCGGTCACCGGCATCAGCAGGGTGAACGCCGCGGCACCGATCACCGGCACCAGGACCCGGAGCATCTCCTCGGAGCCGTACGCGGACGAACTGACGCAGTCGGAGGCGAGCACCCCGAGCGCCGTCCGGTTGTCGAGCTTCTCCTCACTGATGCGCTCGGTGGTGAGCGGTCTGCCGAGCAGCAGCCGCTTGATGCGGTACGCGGGACGGTCCAGGGTCATGGCCACATCGTGCGCGGCGACCGGCCGAAGCCCGGGGACGCCGTCGCCGGACGGGCCGAAGTTCAGCCCGTCCGACGAC
>NZ_JBHJQP010000015.1:0-69095 GCF_042262625.1 Streptomyces sp. NPDC056347
GGGGCCGAACGGTCCCGGCGCACGCCCCTTTCCCATGCGCGCACGCCACTTCCCCGTACGCGTACGCCACTTCCCCGTACGCGCGCGACCTCTCTCCCGTACGCGCCCGCTCCCTTTCCCGTACGCGCGTGCGCGCCGTGCGTCCCCGGAGCGCGGGCGGGCCGCGGGACGGCGCCACCGCGCAATCACGGCATCACGGCATCACGACATCACGGCATCACGGGCCACAGCCGTCACGTATTCACCTTTTGTTCCCGATGGCACATCAGCACCGTTGGCGGAAGGCCGCCATGTCCTCATCTCATCCCCTCCAACTCTCCACAAACCCCTGTCATCTACGAAAGGGTGAGCGGTCATCCGGTACCGAATTCCGGACTCTCTCTTCCGATCCAGGGATGCTGATGACCTCCGAAGCCCCCCGCTCCATACCCGGGGCGAGACGCACGGCCCGCGTCGTAGCGGCCGCCGGCCTGGTGGCCGCGCTGGCCGCGACCGGTGTCGCCCCCGTCTTCGCCGCCGGCAACGCCGAGCCCGCCCCCGTCAAGTCCGCGCCCAAGGGCGCCGCGGCCGACAAACTGGGCAGCCACGACGAGCAGCTCCTGGCCAAGGCCAAGGCCAAGGGCCAGAAGAACATCACGATGATGGTCGCCACCGCCCCCGGTGCGACCGCGCAGGTCGCCAAGCAGCTGGACGCCGTCAAGGGCTCCGTGCTGGGGCGTGCGTACGACAAGCTCGGCTACGTGCGGGCCACCGTGCCCACCGCGACCGCCGAGGCCACCATCAAGGCGGCGTCCAGGCTGCCGTCCGTCCACGGCATCGATCTCAAGCAGGAGATCATGCTGGACGACCCGACGCCCGCCGCGGACAGCACGGCCAGGGCCAGGGCCTCGGTCAAGGCGACCGGTTCGTACCCGGCGCCCGGCAAGAAGACCCCCGCGAAGAACCCGTACAACCCGTCCTTCGAGACGGGCGCGGTCGACTTCGTCCAGCAGCACCCGAAGGCCGACGGCCGCGGCGTGACCATCGGCATCCTCGACTCGGGTGTCGACCTCGGCCACCCGGCGCTTCAGAAGACCACCACCGGCGAGCGCAAGATCGTCGACTGGGTGACGGCGACCGACCCGGTCAGCGACGGCGACGGCACCTGGCTGCGGATGACGGACGCCGTGTCCGGCCCGGTGTTCACGTACAAGGGCCGTACGTACAAGGCGCCCAAGGGCGACTTCCGGATCAAGCTGTTCGCCGAGGCCGCCACCAAGGGCGGCGACATGAAGGGCGACCTCAACCGGGACGGCGACACCACCGATGTCTGGGCCGTGCTCTACGACCCGGTCACCGGCGCCACCCGCGTCGACCTGAACGACAACGCGGACTTCACCGACGACACCAAGCTGGTGCCGTACAAGGACAAGCACCAGGTCGCCTACTTCGGCAAGGACGACCCGCGGACCGACGTCTCCGAGCGCATCCCGTTCGTCGTCGAGAACCGCAAGAACGTCGTCTACAACGCGGCCGGCGACACCTCCGACTACGTCAACATCGGCGTCATCGAGAGCGAGCACGGCACCCACGTCGCGGGCATCACCGCCGCGAACGGCCTGTTCGGCGGCAAGATGAACGGTGCCGCGCCGGGCGCGAAGATCGTCTCCTCGCGCGCCTGCACCTGGGACGGCGGCTGCACCAACATCGCGCTCACCGAGGGCATGATCGACCTCGTCGTGAACCGCGGCGTCGACGTCGTCAACATGTCGATCGGCGGCCTGCCGCCGCTGAACGACGGCAACAACGCCCGCGCGGAGCTGTACAAGCGGCTCGTCGACATCTACGGCGTCCAGCTGGTCATCTCGGCCGGCAACGACGGTCCGGGCGTCAACACCATCGGCGACCCCGGTCTCGCCGACCACGTCATCTCCGTCGGCGCGTCCATCTCCAAGGAGACCTGGGCCGCCAACTACGGCTCGAACGTCACCAAGAAGTACGACATGCTGCCCTTCTCCTCGCGCGGTCCGCGTGAGGACGGCGGCTTCGCGCCGATCCTGACCGCCCCCGGTGCGGCCATCAACACCACCCAGACCTGGCTGCCCGGCGGCCCGGTCAAGGAGTCGGGCTACTCGCTGCCCGCCGGCTACTCCATGCTGCAGGGCACCTCGATGGCCTCGCCGCAGGCCGCCGGTGCCACCGCGCTGCTGCTGTCCGCCGCGAAGCAGAAGCACATCGAGCTGCCCCCGGCCGACCTGCGCGCCGCGCTGACCAGCTCCGCCACCCACATCAAGGACGTGCCCGCGCACGCCCAGGGTTCCGGTCTGATCGACATCGTCGGCGCCTGGAAGCTGATCGAGAAGCAGGGCTCCCCGGCGAACGAGTACTCCGTGAAGGCCCCGGTCGACACCGCGATCGACTTCGCGCTCAAGACCCCCGGCTTCGGCACCGGCCTGTACGACCGCGAGGGCGGCCTGAAGACCGGCCAGAAGAAGTCGTACGACGTCACCATCACCCGCACCACGGGCGCGGACAAGGCCGTCAAGCACAAGCTGGCGTGGAAGAACAACGACGGCACCTTCAAGCTGCTCGGCTCGAAGACCGTCTCCCTGCCGCTGGGCGAGCCCGTCACCGTCAAGGTGCAGGCGCAGCCGGGCAGCAAGGGCGTGCACAGCGCGATCCTGACGGTGGACGACAGCAAGACCGTCGGTGTGGACCAGCAGATCCTCACCACGGTGGTCGTCTCCGACGAGCTGGTGAAGCCCGCCTACGCGCTCAAGGCGTCCGGCTCGGTGCAGCGCAACAGCACCACGTCGTACTTCGTGAACGTGCCGGAGGGCGCCAAGACCCTCGAGGTCGCCATGAGCGCGCTGCGCTCGGGCAGCCAGACCCGGTTCATCTCCCTCCACCCGTACGGGGTGCCGGTGGAGGACAGCGCGACGATCTACTGCTACCCGAACTACGAGAACCCGACCAACACCTGCCGTCCGGACGTGCGCTCGTACAAGGACCCGCAGCCGGGCGTCTGGGAGATCGAGGTCGAGGCACGGCGTACCTCGCCGCTACTGGACAACCCGTACAAGCTGGACATCTCGCTGCTCGGTGCCACCTTCGACCCGGCGGTGCGGACCATCGCCGAGGCGAAGATCGGTACGCCCGCCGCGGTGAACTGGAAGGTCACCAACGACTCCGGCGACCTGAAGGGCAGCCTGAAGGGCGGCTCGCTGGGCTCGGCCAACGTCGAGAAGCCGTCGATCAGCACGGGCGACGAGCAGGAGTTCACGGTCACCGTCGGTGAGGGCGTGGAGAAGCTGGACGTCGCCATCGGCGGCACCGCGGACGCCAACGCCGACCTGGACCTGTACGTGCTCCTGAACGGCGAGGAGGTCGGCAAGTCGACCACCGCCGGTTCCGAGGAGTCGGTCAGCCTGGCGAAGCCCGCCGCGGGCACGTACACCGTCCTGATCGACGGCTACGACGTCCCGAGCGGTACGACCACGTACGACTACCGCGACGTGTACTACGCGCCGTCGCTCGGCACGATCAAGGTCGACGAGTCGAAGGCCGTGGACCTGGCCAACGGCGCCTCGACGGAGATCGCCGCCGAGGTCGTGGCCGCCGGTGCGGCTCCCGAGGGCCGCCAGTTCTTCGGCGAGGTCCACCTCGTGAACCCCCGCGGCACCGCCGCGGGCACCGGCAGCGTGGTGATCGAGAAGGTCACCCCGTAACGACCGGCGGTATGTGATCCGTACGACATGTACGGCGGTGGGGCGGGCGGCTCGGACGAGCTCCCGCCCCACCGTCGTGTGCCCGGGCGGGCGGGTGCTGTCCGCACCCCGGACAATGGACTGGACAAGAAAGCCGTGGCCATACGCATCATGGGTGCGGCAGACGCGGCAACCGTGTCAGTTCGTACGCTCGGAGGAGTTCCCGTGAAGGTCGGAATCGTCGGCGCCACCGGTCAGGTCGGCACAGTCATGCGCAGGATCCTGGCCGAGCGGAAGTTCCCGGCCGACGAGCTGCGGCTGTTCGCCTCGGCGCGCTCCGCGGGCTCCACGATCGAGTGGGAGGGCCGGGAGATCACCGTCGAGGACGCCTCGACGGCCGACTACACCGGTCTGGACATCGTGCTGTTCTCGGCCGGCGGCGCGACGTCGAAGGCGCTCGCCGAGAAGGTCGCCGGGCAGGGCGCCGTGGTGATCGACAACTCCTCCGCCTGGCGCAAGGACCCCGAGGTCCCGCTCGTGGTCTCCGAGGTCAACCCGCACGCGGTCGCGAACCGGCCCAAGGGCATCATCGCCAACCCGAACTGCACCACGATGGCCGCCATGCCCGTGCTGCGCCCGCTGCACGACGAGGCCGGGCTGCGGACGCTGACCGTCGCCACCTACCAGGCCGTCTCCGGTTCCGGTCTGGCCGGGGTCGCCGAGCTGCAGGGCCAGGCGTCCTCGGTCGTCGCCGGGGCCGAACGGCTCACCCACGACGGCGGGGCCGTCGACTTCCCCGAGCCGGCCGTCTACAAGCGCCCGATCGCCTTCAACGTGCTGCCGCTGGCCGGTTCGATCGTGGACGACGGCTCCTTCGAGACCGACGAGGAGCAGAAGCTCCGCAACGAGTCCCGCAAGATCCTGGAGATCCCGGAGCTGAAGGTGTCCGGCACCTGCGTCCGGGTGCCGGTCTTCTCCGGCCACTCGCTCCAGGTAAACGCGGGCTTCGAGCGCCCGATCAGCGTGGAGCGGGCGTACGAGCTGCTGAAGGACGCGCCGGGCGTCGAGCTCTCCGAGATCCCGACCCCGCTCCAGGCCGCCGGGCAGGACCCCTCGTACGTCGGCCGCATCCGGACCGACGAGACGCTGGAGCACGGCCTCGCGCTGTTCGTCTCCAACGACAACCTGCGCAAGGGCGCGGCACTGAACGCGGTGCAGATCGCGGAGCTGGTCGCGGACGAGCTGAAGGGCTGACCGGCCCCGTACGGGCGGAAACAGTGCGGGAGGGCGGGCATCCGGCGGGTGCCCGCCCTTTCGCGTGCCCCCTCCCCGCCCCCCTCCGTCCGGGCATTCGGCATGGAAGGATGAGCGGAAACGTCACAATCCAAGGAGATGACCGCGTGCCTGGCACCAATCTGACCCGCGAAGAGGCACAGGAGCGGGCGCGCCTGCTGACCGTGGACGCGTACGAGATCGACCTCGACCTCTCCGGGGCGCAGGAGGGCGGGACCTACCGGTCCGTCACCGTCGTGCGCTTCCACTCCGCCGAAGCCGGTGCCGAGACCTTCATCGACCTCGTCGCCCCCGCCGTGCACGAGGTCGAGCTGAACGGCAAGGCGCTGGACGTCGCCGCCGTGTTCCGCGACTCGCGCATCGCGCTGCCGCACCTGGTGGCGGGCTCCAACGAGCTGAGGGTCGTCGCCGACTGCGCGTACACCAACACCGGCGAGGGTCTGCACCGCTTCGTCGACCCGGTCGACCAGCAGGCCTACCTGTACACCCAGTTCGAGGTGCCGGACGCCCGCCGGGTCTTCGCGAACTTCGAGCAGCCCGACCTGAAGGCGACGTTCCGGTTCACCGTGAAGGCCCCGGCGGGCTGGACGGTCATCTCGAACTCGCCGACCCCCGAGCCGAGCGGCGACGTCTGGTCCTTCGAGCCGACCCCGCGCATCTCCTCGTACATCACGGCCCTGATCGTCGGCCCGTACCACGCGGTGCACAGCAGCTACGAGAAGGACGGCCGGAGCGTCCCGCTCGGCATCTACTGCCGCCCGTCGCTGGCCGAGTTCCTCGACGCGGACGACATCTTCGACGTGACCCGGCAGGGCTTCGACTGGTTCCAGGAGAAGTTCGACTACGACTACCCGTTCGCCAAGTACGACCAGCTCTTCGTCCCGGAGTTCAACGCCGGGGCGATGGAGAACGCGGGCGCGGTCACCATCCGCGACCAGTACGTGTTCCGGTCGAAGGTGACGGACGCGGCGTACGAGACGCGGGCCGAGACCATCCTGCACGAGCTGGCCCACATGTGGTTCGGCGACCTGGTCACCATGGAGTGGTGGAACGACCTGTGGCTGAACGAGTCGTTCGCCACGTACACGTCGATCGCCTGCCAGGCGTACGCGGAGGGCTCGAAGTGGCCGCAGTCCTGGACCACGTTCGCCAACTCCATGAAGACCTGGGCCTACCGCCAGGACCAGCTGCCCTCCACGCACCCGATCATGGCGGACATCCGTGACCTGGACGACGTGCTGGTCAACTTCGACGGGATCACCTACGCCAAGGGCGCCTCGGTCCTGAAGCAGCTGGTGGCGTACGTCGGCATGGACGAGTTCTTCAAGGGCGTCCAGGCGTACTTCAAGGCGCACGCCTTCGGCAACACCCGGCTGTCGGACCTGCTGGGCGCGCTGGAGGAGACCTCCGGCCGCGACCTGAAGACCTGGTCGAAGGCGTGGCTGGAGACGGCGGGCATCAACATCCTGCGCCCGGAGATCACCACGGACGAGAACGGTCACGTCACCTCGTTCACGGTGCTCCAGGAGGCCCCGGCGCTCCCGGCCGGCGCGAAGGGCGAGGCGACGCTGCGCCCGCACCGCATCGCGATCGGCTGCTACGACCTCGACGCGAACGGCAAGCTGGTCCGTACGGACCGGATCGAGCTGGACGTCGACGGCGAGCGCACCGAGGTCCCGTTCCCGGCCGGTACGGCCCGCCCGGCCGTGATCCTGCTCAACGACGACGACCTCTCGTACGCGAAGGTCCGGCTCGACGCGGAGTCGCTGGCCGTGGTGACCGAGCACCTCGGCGACTTCACCGAGTCCCTCCCGCGCGCCCTGTGCTGGGCCTCCGCCTGGGACATGACCCGGGACGGCGAGCTGGCCACCCGCGACTACCTCGCCCTGGTGCTGTCCGGCATCGGCAAGGAGACGGACATCGGCGTCGTCCAGTCGCTGCACCGCCAGGTGAAGCTGGCGCTGGACCTGTACGCGGCCCCGGAGTGGCGCGAGGCCGGGCTGGCGCAGTGGACCGAGGCGACGCTGGCGCACCTGCGCGCGGCCGAGCCGGGCAGCGACCACCAGCTGGCCTGGGCCCGTGCCTTCGCGGCGACCGCCCGTACGCCGCAGCAGACGGACCTGCTGCAGTCGCTGCTCGACGGCAAGGAGGCCATCGAGGGCCTGGCCGTCGACACGGAGCTGCGCTGGACGTTCGTGGAGCGGCTCGCCGCGGCCGGCCTCCTGGAGGAGGACGAGATCGCCGCCGAGTACGAGCGCGACCGGACGGCGGCGGGCGAGCGCCACGCGGCGACCGCCCGTGCGGCCCGCCCGACCGAGGCGGCGAAGGCCGAGGCGTGGGCCTCGGTCGTCGACTCCGACACGCTGCCGAACTCCCTCCAGGAGGCGGTCATCGCGGGCTTCGTCCAGACCGACCAGCGCGAGCTGCTGGCCCCGTACACGGAGAAGTTCTTCGGTGCGGTCAAGGGTGTGTGGGAGTCGCGGAGCCACGAGATGGCGCAGCAGGTCGCGATCGGCCTCTACCCGTCCCTCCAGGTCACCGCGGAGACGCTGGAGGCCACCGACGCCTGGTTCGACTCCGCCGAACCGAACGCGGCGCTGCGCCGGCTGGTGTCGGAGTCCCGTTCCGGTGTCGAGCGGGCGCTGAAGGCCCAGGCCGCGGACGCGGCGGCGGCCACGGTCTGACGTACCGGGCCGTACAGCGGTGAGGGGCGCCCCCGGCGTGACCGGGGGCGCCCCTCGGGCGTTGCGCGCGATGCTCCGGGCGGTGCCGCCGGTGGCGGGCTCCCGGTGGCGGGCTCCGGGGCGGCGGCGGGCTCCCGGGGGTGGAGTCCGCCCGTCGGGCGGGCGCCGTGGCGCGGCCGTCCGACGGGCGGGAGTACGTCGGCCCGGGACGCGGGAGCAGGCCGGTCCGGCCCGGGTGCGGGGTGTTACGCGCTCGCCTGCTCGTAGCGCTCGGCCAGTTCGGCGGCGCCGGTCTCGGTCAGGCTGCCGTGCAGGCGCATCCGGGCGACCCCGCCGTCCGGGAAGGCGTCGAGGCGGACGTGGGTGACGATCGCCTGGGCGCGGAGCGGGAAGCGGTGCAGGGTGTCGGGCTGGAGCCGGGTGCGGGGGATGATCTCGAACCACTCGCCGGTCTCGCCGTTGCGGCCCTGGAGGGCGATCCAGCCGGCCGCGTTGCCCTTGAGGTAGGCGGTGTCGATCTCGACGGCGCGGACCGCGCCCTGGGCGGGGAGACGGAAGCGGACCCAGTCGTTGGTGTCGCGGACCCGGCGGCGGCGGTTCTCCCAGCCGTCGTCCATCTTGCGGGAGGTGCCCGGCAGGATGATCTGGGTCGGCGAGGAGTAGAAGCGGTCCGAGGCGTCCTCGTAGCTGCCGCCGTTCAGGACCGAGACCAGGTCGAAGGTGCCGAGCGCGGCGAGCCAGGACGGGTCGGGCAGGACCTCGCCGTGGACGCGGAGGCGGGCTATGCCCCCGTCGGGGTGCTGGCACAGGCGTATGTGGGTGTAGCGGCGGCCGCTGGTGATCTCGAAGCCGTTGGCGGCGTGGCCGCGTACCGGGGTGGGCGGGACGATCTCCTCCCACTTCACGTCGTCGGCGAGGAGTTCGGCGGGGCCGGGCGCACCCTCGACGGCGGTGGCCTGGACCGAGACGCGCTGCGGGTAGTTGCCGCGGAAGTGGGCCGTGTCGACGACGATGCCGCGGATGATGCCGGGGGCGCCGAGCCGGATCAGGGCCCAGTCGTGCTCGTCGGGCCCGGGGAACGGGTGCTCCGCGTCCGCGCCGCGCCGGCGGCGGGTCTCCCAGCCGTCCATGATCTTGCCCTTGTGGCCGAAGCGCTCGGGGTCGAAGACCGCGCGTTCCCGGATCAGGAGGTTCTCGCGCTGGGCGAAGAACTCGTCGTTGGCGGCGATCACGCCCGCGCCGAGGCGGCGGTCGGCGAGGTCGACGAGCTCGGTGAAGGGCAGGTCGGTGGAGCGGTAGTCGGCGTACGGGTCACCGCCGCCGTACGGGGCCGCGTCGTTGGCGTGGGGGTCGTCGTGGCGGGTCTCGTTCTCGTCGAAGGTCATGCCTCCACTCTCGCGGCGAACGACCCATCAGGTCCATCGAATGTTTTTGCATCGTCTATTCAGCGGAAGTGAACGATGCGGCGGTGGCGGTGAGCGCCGTGAGCACCCTGGCCACCGCGGGGCCCTCCTCCGCGCCCTGCCGTACCGCCGCCACCACATGGCGGCGCGGCTGGTCGGCGTCGAGGGCCCGCAGCACCACCCCGTCCCGGTCGCGCCGTTCCGCCGAGGCCATGCGCGGGATGAGCGCCACGCCCATGCCCGCCTCGACCATGGCCAGGATGGCCGTCCAGCCGGAGGCGCTGTGCGCCTGCTCGGGGACGAAACCGGCGGCCTCGCAGGCCGCGGTGGTGATCTGCGACCAGGGGCCGGAGCCGCCGTAGATCCACGGGTCGCCGGCGAGGTCCGCCAGGCGGAGGGCGGGCGCGGCGGCCAGCCGGTGGCGGGCGGGCAGGGCCACGTCCAGCGGGTCCGCGAGCAGCGGCAGCACCGCGAACCGGGGGTCGTGGGCCGCCGGGGCGTGGGCGGCGAGGGAGAGCGCGAGGTCGGCGTCCCCGGCGGCCAGGAGTTCGTACGCCTGCCCGGCCTCCGCCTCCCGGACCCGCACGTGGGGGCCGGGGCGGGGCTCGGCGCGCAGCCGCTGGATCGCCGGTACGACGAGGGCGGGGACGGCCGTGGAGAACGCCGCGATCCGCACCTCGCCGGCCTCGCCGCGCAGATAGCCGGTCAGTTCGGCGTCGGCGCGCTCCAGCTGGGCGAAGACCGCCTCGGCGTGGCGCAGCACGAGATGCGCGGCATCGGTGAGCCGGACGCGCCGGCCCTGGGCCTCCAGGAGCTCCACGCCGAGCTGCCGGGAGAGGCCGGAGAGCTGCTGGGAGACCGCGGAGGGCGTCATCATCAGGGCCTGCGCGGTCGCGGTGACCGTGCCGCGGTCGCGCAGGGTGCGCAGGATGCGGAGCTTCTTGACGTCCCACTCGGTCATGGCCGCAGCCTAGGACCTTCCCGGCCCCGGACACACGTGTGCGCCGCGTGGTTCACGCGGCGCACCGGGCGGGGTGCTAGGCCTTCTTCCTGGACTTGTCCAGGACCATGACCAGGCCCGTGATGACCAGGAACAGGACGATGGGCGCGACGACGTAGAGGCCGATGGTCTCCATCGCGCTCAGGCCGGGCCCCGGGTCGTCACCGTCGTCGCGGGTGAGCGCGAGCGCGGGGGACGACATGAGCAGCATCATCAGCGTCGTTCCGGCCGCGACGGCGCCGGCGCGCATAGCGTTCTTCTTGTCCACGGTGCAAACGTAGCGAACGCCTGCGGGGGCCGCGCGCCCGGGGGTGCCGTACGGGGCCCGGAACGGGCTCGCCGGGCGGTCCCGCCGGGCGCGGACCCGGTTCCGGGGCGGTGGCGGGGTGACGCCGGGTGGCCGTCGCGGGGTGCTACCGGGCGGCCGGGGGCGGTGACGGGTGGCCGGGGGGCGGGGCGAAGACCTCCATCAGGCGGTGCGGGCGGGGTGCGGCGGCCAGTTCCTCCAGGGTGACCGGGCAGCCCTCGCCGTCGGAGACGGGCAGGCGCCAGTTGGGGTACTGGTCCCAGGTGCCGGGGAGGTTCTGCGGGCGGCGGTCGCCCAGCGCGTCGGGCAGCCAGACGCCGACCATGCGGGCGGGGGTGCGCAGCAGGTAGCGGTGGACGGCGCGGACGGCGCCCTCCTCGTCGTTCTCGCCCTCGGGGAGCAGGCCGAGCCGGACGAACTGCCCCAGCCATTCGGCGGTGTCCGCCGCGTCGTCGGTCAGTTCGTCGGCGAGGGGGCGGGTGAGCAGGCCGAGGCGGTGGCGCAGGGTCACGTGCTCGCCGGTGAGCCGGGCCGCGGTGGGCGGCAGGTCGTGGGTGGTGGCGGTGGCGAGGCAGTCCTCGCGCCACTGGCCGGGGTCCAGGGGACGGCCGGTGCCCGCCCAGTCGCGCTCGAACCAGAGGACGGAGGTGCCGAGCACCCCGCGCCGGGCCAGCGCCTCGCGGACGCCCGGCTCGACCGTGCCGAGGTCCTCGCCCAGGACGGTCGCACCGGCCCGGTGCGCCTCCAGCACCAGGACGGCGAGCATCGCCTCCCTGTCGTAGGAGACGTAGGCGCCCTCGGCGGGCGGGCGCCCCTCGGGCACCCACCAGAGCCGGAACAGGCCCATCACGTGGTCGATGCGCAGGGCACCGGCGTGGGCGAGGAGCCCGCGCAGCAGTCCGCGGTACGGGGCGTAGCCGGAGGCGGCGAGGACGTCGGGGCGCCACGGGGGCAGGCCCCAGTCCTGGCCGCGGGCGTTGAAGGCGTCGGGCGGGGCGCCGACGGACATGCCGGGGGCCAGGGCGTCCTGCTGGGCCCAGGCGTCGGCGCCGCCGGGGTGCACGCCGACGGCGAGGTCGTGGACGATGCCGAGCGGCATGCCCGCGTCGAGGGCGGCGCGCTGGGCGTCGGCGAGCTGGCCGTCGGTCAGCCAGGCGAGCCAGGAGTGGAAGTCGACCCGGTCCAGCAGCTCGCCGCGGGCGCGGGCGGTCTCCGGGGAGCGCGGGTCGCGCAGCCCGGCGGGCCAGTGGTGCCAGTCGGGGCCGTACGTCTCGGCCAGGGCGCACCACAGGGCGTGGTCCTCCAGGGCCTGGCCCCGCTCGGCCAGGAAGTCGCAGTAGGCGGCGCGGCGGCCCGGGGTGAGGGGCACCCGGCGCAGGACGTCGAGTGCTTGGCGCTTGAGGTCCCACACGGCGTCGCGGTCGATGAGGGCGCCCTTCTCGAGCACGGTGTCGCTGAGTGCGGCGGCGCTCTGGCGCAGGTCGTCGAGGGTGCCTCGGTCCGTGGCGTGGCCGTACTCGGGGACGGACTCGACGCGCAGGTGCACGGGGTCGGGGAAGCGCCGCGACGACGGGCGGTACGGGGAGGGGTCGGTGGGGTGGCCGGGTACCGCGGCGTGCAGCGGGTTGACCTGGACGAAGCCCGCGCCGAGGGTCCGCCCCGACCAGGCGGCGAGGTCGGCCAGGTCCCCGAGGTCGCCCATGCCCCAGGAGCGGGCGGAGAGCAGGGAGTAGAGCTGGACGAGGAAGCCGTGGCTGCGCCGGGGCGGGCGGGGCGCGCCGGGCGGGGCGACGACGAGCACCGCGTCCGCTCTCCGGCCGCCGGGAGCCCGGACGGCCAGCCGGTGCACCCCGAGCGGCGGCGGGGTCCACCAGGCGGGCGGCGCCGCCTCCACCGTGTCCGCCGCCCCGGCGCCGCCCCTCGCCGAAGCAGCCGGCCCGGCCGACGCGGCCGGTACAGCCGCCGCCGACGGTACGGCCGACGCGGACGCTACGGCCGGAACGCGCATCCGCAGCGGCGGGGCCTGGCCGCGGTCCTCCAGGCCGATCTCCAGCGTGGTGCCGGGCGGCAGGGCGGTCAGCGCGTCGGGCAGCGGCTCCCCGGCCCACACCACGACCGTTCTCGGGAGCAGCCGGGAGCGGGCGGCGGACTCGGCGGCGGCGAGGGCTTCCCGCACCGCTCCGGGCGTGGTGGCGTCCACCCCGAGCGCGCCGAGCACGGCGACGAGCGTGCCGTCGGGGACGGGCGCCTCCGCACCGGCGGACGGGGCGGAGGCGGCGACGCCGTGCAGGGCGGCGAGCCGGGACAGGCTCATTCAGACTCCTGGGAACTCCGGTCCCCCCGTAGCGCAGGCCGCGACCGGTTCGCTGGTCAGCGGGGTGTTCACGGCGAGCGGGGGTTCGCTGGTCAGATGCGTGGCGTCGGCGAGCGGGGGCTCGCTGGTGAGGGGTATCGCATCGGCGAGCGGCGGTTCGCTGGTCAGCGGACCGGAGGGCGGGGCGGCGGGAGCGGGCACCTGGGAGAGGAGGGCGGGGAGCGGAAGCTTCGCGACTGCGGGCATGGCGGCCTCCTGGCCGTGGGAATCAGGACACACACGGGACACGCGGGACACGCAAGATCACACGGGGCACTGCATGGAACCGCTGGGCACTGCGCAACTGCCGAGCACTGTCGATCTACCCACGGACCCGGTCGCGGACGTGGGCGCCATCACAACGAATTCAACGTGCTCCGGGTCACATTCCGTTCCTCCCGGCCCCGTTCTCCGTAAGTCGTCCGCCGTTTTCGGCCATCCGGCGTCATCCTTCGCGCGGGCGGCCCGGGCCCGTACGCCCGTCCCCCGCGTCCTTCGTGTCCCGCGCCGCCACCTCCGTACCCCTCCCCCACCTGCCGCAACGGTCATTCCCGGCACACCGCCCACGCGCATTGACACCCTCGCGCCCGGGTGGTGGGCTCGAAGCCCACCGGTGGGCAGAGCGGCAAGAGGGAGACGAGCGATGCGGCTGAGGCGCGGAAAGCAGGCGGCGGCCATCGCGGTCGCCGTGCTCGGCGGGCTGCTCTCCACGGGGACGCAGGCCGTCGCGGCCCCGACGGACCCCGGCTCCCCCGCCCTGAGCAGCCACGACCGCGCGGACGACGGCACGCTGCCCTCCGTGTGGCCCCGGCCGCAGTCCCTGGTGGCCGCCGGTCCGTCCGTCGCACTGACCACCGAGGTCACGCTGGTGACCGGGCCCGGGGCCGACCCGTACGCGGTCGAGGCGCTCCGGACGGTCCTGCGGGACGCGGGTGTGCGCACCGTCCACGAGGCCCTGCCCGGCCGCGGCCCGGTCATCAGGCTCGGCGGCAACGGCGCCCGGGACGCGCTGCGCGCCCTGCGCGCGCCCGAGCGCGGCGAGCTGCCCGCCGGGGGCTATCTGGTCTCGGTCGGCCGGGTCGCGGGCCGGGACACCGTCGCCGTGGACGGGACCGGCGAGGACGGCCTCTTCCACGGCGTGCAGACGCTGCGCCAGCTGGTCCGGGACGGCGGCGTCGCCGGGGTCGCGGTCCGCGACTGGCCGGGCACCGCCGTGCGCGGCATGACCGAGGGCTTCTACGGGCAGCCGTGGACGCAGGAGGAGCGGCTGGCGCAGATCGGCTTCATGGGGCGTACGAAGCAGAACAGGTATCTGTACGCGGCGGGCGACGACCCGTACCGGCAGTCCCGCTGGCGCGATCCGTACCCGGCCGGGCGGCGGGCCGACTTCCGTGCGCTGGCCGAACGGGCCCGGGCCGAGCACGTGACGCTCGGCTGGGCGGTCTCCCCCGGTCAGGCCATGTGCATGTCGTCGGCCGGTGACGTGAAGGCGCTGACGAAGAAGATCGACGCGATGTGGGCGCTGGGCGTGCGCGCCTTCCAGCTCCAGTTCCAGGACGTCAGCTACAGCGAGTGGCACTGCGACGGGGACGCCGAGACCTTCGGCGACGGCCCCCGCGCGGCGGCCCGGGCGCAGGCGCGGGTGGCCGGCGCGGTGGCGCGGCACCTCGCGGAGCGGTACCCGGGCGCGCAGCCGCTGTCGCTGATGCCGACGGAGTTCTACCAGGACGGGGCCACCGCGTACCGCACGGCGCTCGCCGGGGAGCTGGACGAGCGGGTGCAGGTCGCCTGGACCGGGGTGGGGGTCGTTCCGAAGACCATCACCGGCGGGGAGCTGGCCGGGGCCCGTGCCGCGTTCGGGCACCCGCTGGTCACGATGGACAACTACCCGGTCAACGACTACGCCCAGGACCGGATCTTCCTCGGCCCGTACACCGGCCGGGAGCCCGCGGTGGCCTCGGGTTCCGCGGCGCTGCTCGCCAACGCGATGGAGCAGCCGTCCGCGTCCCGCATCCCGCTGTTCACCGCCGCCGACTTCGCCTGGAACCCGAGGGGCTACCGGCCGCAGGAGTCCTGGCGGGCGGCGATCGACGATCTGGCGGGCGGCGACGCGCGCGGCCGGGACGCGCTGCGGGCGCTGGCCGGGAACAGCGCGGAGTCGGTGCTGGGCGGCGACGAGTCCGCGTATCTGCGGCCGTTGCTGGAGGCGTTCTGGCGGACCCGCGCGGGGCACGACACCGGTGCGCGGGACGAGGCGGCGCGCCGGCTGCGGGAGGCGTTCACCGTGATGCGGGAGACCCCGCAGCGGCTGAAGGGCCTGGCGGACGGGCGGCTGGAGGCGGAAGTCGCGCCCTGGTCGGAGCAGTTGTCCCGGTACGGCCGGGCCGGTGAGCGGGCGGTGGACCTGCTCCAGGCGCAGGCGCGCGGCGACGGCGACGCGGCGTGGCGGTCCTCGCTGGCGCTGGAGCCGCTGCGCAAGGCGGCGAAGGCGGACGGGGCGACGGTCGGCAAGGGGGTGCTGGCACCGTTCCTGGACCGGGTGCGCCGGGAGGCGGACGCCTGGACGGGCGCGGACCGGGACGCCGGTACGGTGACGAAGTCCGCGGGCGGCTACACGGTGCGGCTGGACCGGGCGCGCCCGGTGGAGACGGTGACGGCGATGGTGCGGCCCGGTGCCGCCCCGGTGGCCGGGGCGGCGCTGGAGGCCCATGTGCCCGGCGAGGGGTGGCGCCGGCTGGGCGCGCTCTCGCCGTCCGGCTGGACCCAGACGGCGGCGAAGGGGCTGCGGGCCGACGCGATCCGGATCAGCTGGCCCACGGGCGGCCCCGGGACGCCCCCGATGATCTCCGGCTCGGTGGCACCGATGGCCCCGGGCGGCGCGGTCCACGCCCCCGTACCGGCTCCCGAGGTGCGGGCGCTGGTGCCGTGGTTCGGGGACGAGCCCGCGGCCCGGCTCGACCTCGCGCGCGGTGAGACGGACGCCGAGATCGGCGGCGGACCGCTGCGGGTCGAGGCGCGGCTGGCCGCCCGTCACCCCGTGGAGGTGCGGGGTTCGCTCGTCGCGAAGGCGCCCAAGGGCATCAAGGTGGACATCCCGAAGCAGACGCGGGTGCCGCGCGGTTCCCGTACCCACGTACCCGTGGAGATCACGGTCCCCGCGGGCACCCCGGCCGGGGAGTACGAGGTGCCGTTCAGCTTCGGTGACGAGCGGAGCACGCTGACCGTCCGGGCGTACCCGCGCACCGCGGGCCCCGATCTGCTGCGCACCGCCACCGCGTCGTCCTCCGCCGACGAGACGTCCGACTTCCCGGCGTCGGCCGCCGCCGACGGCGATCCGGAGACCCGCTGGTCCTCGCCGGCCGAGGACAACTCCTGGTGGCAGGCGGAGCTGCCGCAGGCCGCCCGGATCGGCCGGGTGGTGCTGCACTGGCAGGACGCGTACGCCTCCCGCTACCGGGTGCAGGTCTCCGCGGACGGCCGCACCTGGCGCACCGCGGCCACCGTCCGGGAGGGCCGGGGCGGGCGCGAGTCGGTCCGGATGGACGCGAAGGACGCCCGCTACCTCCGCGTCCAGGGCGACGCCCGGGGCACCGAGTACGGCTACTCGCTCTGGTCGGTGGAGGCGTACGCCGTCGCCGGGGCGGAGTGACGGGCCGGCATCCGCACCGCGCCCCCGACCGCCCCGGGAACGACGAAGGCCCGGATCTCAGGCTGATATGCCGTCGATCCGGGCCATGGCGTCCTCCGCGCCGAACGGTTGCAAGTACGGCAACCAGCGCGGGTCGCGATGTCCCGTGCCGATGATCCGCCAGGCCAGGCCGGTCGGCGGGGCGGGTTGCCGGTGCAGCCGCCAGCCGAGCTCCGGCAGGTGCCGGTCCGCCTTGACGTGGTTGCAGCGGCGGCAGGCCGCCACCACGTTGTCCCAGGCGTGCTGTCCGCCGCGGCTGCGCGGAATGACGTGGTCGACGCTGGTCGCGGCGGCGCCGCAGTACATGCAGCGGCCCCCGTCCCGGGCGAACAGCGCCCGGCGGGTCAGCGGCACGGGCCCCCGGTAGGGGATGCGGACGAACCGCTTCAGACGGACGACGCTGGGGGCCGGGACGGCCCGGGTGGCACTGTGCAGGAAGGCGCCGGACTCCTCCAGGCAGATCGCCTTGTTTTCGAGGACGAGGACGAGCGCGCGGCGGAGCGGTACGACGCCGAGCGGCTCGTACGACGCGTTGAGAACCAGGACATGCGGCACGGTGGATGCCTCCTTGTACGCCGGCGGCGCGTGGCTCGCGCCGGGACGATCCGCTCTCAGTCTCCACTCCTGCCTGGTCGGAGCGCCACCACGTGCGGGTAACGGGCCGGGAGGATTTTTCCGGCCGTGCGTCGAGCGGCCGCCCGCGCCGGACGGCCCGCCGGGTGTGCGATCGGCCACAGGAGACCGCTGCCGGGCCCGCCACGCTCCGGCCGACGCCCCTCGGTATCCCCCGATTGATGCGTTTCCCGCCCCCTCTGTCGGGGCAACAGAGCACCTTCGGTACCCCGTTAGTGTGGTTGGAAGGCCATCGTCCACCTGGAGGTCCCACCGTGTCCCTGTCCACCCTGTTGGCCGCGGCCCCGTCGCCCGAGCCGGTCAGCTCGCTGGACGACGCCGCCAAGCAGGCCGGCGACGCCGCGAGCTGGGTGCAGGAGAACTGGTCCATTTGGCTCAGCACAGGGCTGCGGATCATGCTCATCGCCGCCGTCGCGGTGATGCTGCGGGTCGCGGTCCGGCGTGCCCTGACCAAGCTCATAGACCGGATGAACCGCAGCGCCCAGGCGGTCGAGGGCACCACGCTGGGCGGGCTGCTGGTCAACGCGGAGCGCCGCCGCCAGCGCTCGGAGGCGATCGGTTCGGTCCTGCGTTCGGTGGCGTCGTTCCTGATCCTCGGCACGGCCGTCCTGATGATCCTGGGCGCGTTCCAGATCAATCTGGCGCCGCTGCTGGCCTCCGCCGGTGTGGCCGGTGTGGCGATCGGTTTCGGTGCGCGCAACCTGGTCACCGACTTCCTCTCCGGCGTCTTCATGATCCTGGAGGACCAGTACGGCGTCGGCGACACCATCGACGCGGGGGTCGCCTCCGGCGAGGTCATCGAGGTGGGCCTGCGGGTCACCAAGCTGCGCGGTGCCGACGGCGAGATCTGGTACGTCCGCAACGGCGAGGTGAAGCGGATCGGCAACCTCAGCCAGGGCTGGTCCACGGCCGGTGTCGATGTGACGCTGCGTCCCACCGAGGACCTGGAGCGGGTCCGTACGGTCACCACCGACGCCGCCGCCGAGATGGCCAAGGAGGACCCGTGGAACGAGCGGCTGTGGGGCCCGGTCGAGGTCCTGGGGCTGAACGACGTGCAGCTGGACTCGATGACGGTCCGGGTGGCCGCGAAGACGATGCCCGGCAAGGCGCTGGGCGTGGAGCGCGAGCTGCGCTGGCGGATCAAGGTGGCGCTGGACGCGGCCGGTATCCGGATGTTCGGCGAGGTCCCGGTCGAGGCGGAGGAGCCCCCGGCCGACCCGGCCGCCAACGTGGCCGCTCCCTCGGCCTTCAACTCGGCGACCTCCCCCCAGACCCTGGCCACGGCCCCGATCAACCCGCCCCAGCCCCGGGGCAAGTAGCCGGAGCGTCCGACCCGCCGGGCGCGCGGATTCGCCCGGTGCGCCGCCGACGGACGGCATGGGGTCGACCGGTACGGGCACGGAGCTACGCCCTCCGGGTGACCGGAAGGCGGACACCGCGTAACGCTTTGGCCGCCACAGCGGTTCCTCCCATTGACGGCCCGGCAAAGGCGCCATACGGTCCTCTCACCAAATAGGAAACTTTCCTAACAGAGGGCAGGTGCAGGGCTCATGGCCGGAACCACACCGGGAACCCCCCGCGTACTGCGGGCCATGAACGACCGGGCCGCCCTCGACCTGCTGCTGGAGCACGGCCCCCTGTCGCGGACCAGGATCGGGAAGCTGACGGGGCTCTCCAAGCCCACCGCGTCCCAGTTGCTGGCGCGGCTGGAGGCGGCCGGGCTGGTCGTCGCGACCGGGACGGTGGCCGGGCGGCCCGGGCCCAACGCACAGCTGTACGGGGTGAACGCGCGCGCCGCGCATGTCGCCGGGCTGGACGTGGACGCCCGGCGGGTCGTCGCGGCCGTCGCCGATGTGACCGGCGAGACGGTCGGCGAGTTCGAGCTGCCCACCCCCGGGCGGCGCGCGGACAGCGTGGTGCGGCAGGTGGCCCAGGCCCTGGACGGGGCGGTGAAGGACGCCGGGCTCACCCGTTCCGACGTGCACCGGGTCGTCATCGGCACCCCGGGCGCCTTCGACCCCGGCACCGGGCGGCTGCGCTACGCCTCGCACCTGCCGGGCTGGCACTCCCCCACGCTGCTGGAGGAGCTGGCCGCCTTCCTGCCGATGCCGGTGGAGTACGAGAACGACGTCAACCTGGTCGCGGTGGCCGAGCAGCGCCTGGGCGCGGCGCGCGGGCACGAGGACTTCGTCCTGCTGTGGAACGAGGAGGGTCTCGGTGCCGCCCTCGTCATAAACGGCCGCCTGCACCGCGGCTTCACCGGCGGCGCCGGGGAGGTCGGCTTCCTGCCGGTGCCGGGCGCCCCGCTGGTCCGCCAGGTCACCAAGGTGAACGCGGGCGGCTTCCAGGAGCTGGCGGGTGCCCAGGTGCTGGCCCGTCTCGGCCGCGAGCTCGGCATCGACGACGAGCTGATCCGCGCCCCCGGCACCCACCACGAGGTCGCCGCCCGGCTGGTCGCCCGCGCCGCCGAGGCGGCCGGGGCCGGCGAGGACGGCCCGTACCCCCGGCTCCTCGACCGGTTCGCCACCGGCCTGGCGACCGGTCTCGCCGCCATGGTCGCCGTGCTCGACCCGGAGGTCGTGGTGCTGTCCGGCGAGGTGATCGCGGCCGGCGGCGAGGAGCTGCGCCGCCGGGTGGCCGCCGAACTCACCGAACTCGCCGCCTCCCGGCCCCGGCTGATCGCCGGGGAGGTGAAACACCGCCCCGTCCTGCGCGGCGCGCTGGAGAGCGCCCTCGCCACCACCCGCGACGAGGTCTTCGACACCTCGTCCCGCTGACCCCTTCCTGGCACGCCCGTTCCTCCGTACGTCCGCCCCCATCCTCCACCGGGAGACCGCCATGTCCGGAAACCGCCGGAAGACGGCCGCCGCGCTCGCCGCGACCGCCGCCATATCCCTGCTCGCCTCCGCCTGTACGGGACAGAGCAGCTCCGGTGCCGCAGACGACCCGTCCAAGGAGACGACGCTCACCTTCTGGCACGGCTGGAACGATCCGGGCGAGGTCGAGGCGATCCAGGGCGTGATCGACGCCTTCACCAAGGCGCACCCCAACATCCATGTGAAGGTCGTCGGCGACATGACCGACGACAAGGTCAACCAGGCGCTGCGGGCGGGCGGTTCGAACGCCCCGGACGTCATCTCGTCGTTCACCACCAACAACGTCGGCAAGTTCTGCTCGTCGAAGGCGTTCGTCGATCTCGATCCCTTCCTGAAGAAGGACGGGATCGACCCGGCGACCACCTTCCCCAGGGCGATGAACGAGTACACCCAGTTCGACGGGGTGCGCTGCACGGTGCCGATGCTCGGTGACGCGTACGGCCTGTACTACAACAAGGACGCGTTCGAGAAGGCCGGGATCAAGCGGCCGCCGCGGACCTGGTCGGAGCTGGCCGCGGACGCCAAGAAGCTGACGAAGACCAAGGGCGACTCGTACGAGCGGCTGGGCTTCATGCCGAACTACCACGGCTACGAGACCACGACCGAGCACTACCTCGGCAGCTGGGACCCGAAGTACTTCGACGCCGACGGCAGGTCGAACATCGCCAAGGACCCGGCGTTCGCCCAGATGCTGACGACCCAGAAGAAGCTGGTCGACACCCTGGGCGGCTACGAGAAGCTGGAGAAGTTCCGCACCTCCTTCGGTGACGAGTGGGGCGCCAAGCACCCGTTCCACACCGGCCAGGTGGCCATGCAGATGGACGGCGAGTGGCGGCTCGCGATGGCCGAGGCCGCCAAGCCCGGCTTCGAGATCGGGGTGGCCCCGCTGCCCGTCGCCGACGACCAGGCCGACAGCTACGGCAGGGGCTACCTGACCGGCACCATCGCCGGGATCGCCGCCACCTCCAAGAAGCAGAACGCGGCCTGGGAGCTGGTCAAGTTCATGACGACCGACACCGACGCGGTGGTGGACTTCGCCAACTCCATCCACAACGTGCCCTCCACGCTGGCCGCCCTGAAGTCGCCCCGGCTGAAGTACGACCCCCGGTTCAAGGTCTTCCTGGACATCGCCGCGAACCCGAAGAGCACCACCACCCCGCCCTCGGTGAACGGCGGCGCCTACCTGTCGTCCTTCCAGAACCTCGGCTTCGACATCGAGAAGGGCAAGCAGACCGACGTGAAGGCGGGGCTGGAGAAGACCGCCCGGGAGATCGACGCGGCGATCGCGCAGGCGAAGTAGGGGCCCGATGACCACGTACACGCTCCAGGCGAAGCGCCGCCGGTCGGCGCTGCGCACCGCCGCTTTCATGGCACCGTGGCTGATCGGGTTCTGCGTCTTCTTCGCCTACCCGCTGATCTCCACGGTCTACTTCTCCTTCACCTCCTACGACGGCTTCACCGCTCCCGAGTTCAGCGGGACGAAGAACTGGGCGTACGTCTTCCAGGACTACCCGCTGTTCTGGCCGGCGCTGCGCAACACGCTCTGGCTGGTCGTGGTCATGGTGAGCTGCCGGGTGGTCTTCGGGCTCGGGATCGGGCTGCTGATCACCCGGATCAAGAGCGGGGCCGGAGTCTTCCGGACCCTGTTCTACCTGCCGTACCTGGCGCCGCCGGTCGCGGCGACGCTCGCCTTCGTCTTCCTGCTCAACCCGGGTACGGGACCGGCCAATTCGCTGCTCGGGGCGGTGGGGCTGCCCACGCCCGGCTGGTTCACCGACGCCGCCTGGTCCAAGCCCGCACTGACCGCGCTCGCGGTGTGGGGGGTGGGCGACCTGATGGTGATCTTCATGGCCGCGCTGCTCGACGTACCGAAGGAGCAGTACGAGGCGGCGGAGCTGGACGGGGCCACCTCGCTCCAGCGCTTCCGCCACATCACGCTGCCGAACATCTCGCCGATCATCATGTTCGCGGTGGTCACCGGGATCATCCAGACGATGCAGTACTACACCCAGCCGTTCGTGGCCGGGAAGGTCGCCTCCGGGGTGATGGGCGGCTCCGGGCAGCAGTTCGAACCCGGCTATCCCGACAAGTCGACACTGACGCTTCCACAGGTGGTCTACAACCTCGGCTTCCAGCGCTTCGACTACGGCTCCGCCTGTGTGGTCGCGCTCGTTCTCTTCGTTCTCGCCATGGCGTTCACCGCACTTCTGATGCGACGCCGCAGCGGGCTGATCCAGGCAGGTGACTGACGTGGCGCAGCTCCTCGACACCCCCCGGAGCACGGTTCCCGAGGCCACCCCGGAGACCCCGGCCGGGCGCACCGCCCGCCGCAGGGCGCTGCTGCACTGGATCGCCGTGCACGCGCTCGGCGTCGCCGCCGCGCTCTTCTTCGTCCTGCCGTTCGTCTTCCTGGCGCTCACCTCGCTCATGAGCGACCAGCAGGCGCTCACCCGCGACCTGTGGCCGCACCCCTTCGAGTGGGGCAACTACCGGCAGGTCTTCGAGACCGACGGCTTCCTGCTCTGGTGGCGCAACACCCTGCTGTACGCGGGGTTCGGCACCGTCCTGACCGTCGTGTCCTCGCTGCCGGTGGCGTACGCGCTCGCCAAGTTCCGCTTCCGGGGGCGGCATCTGTCGCTGATGCTGGTCATCTCGATGATGATGCTGCCGCCGCAGGTCGTCGTCATCCCGATGTACCTGTTCTGGGCCAAGCAGCTGGACCTGTCCGGCACGCTCTGGCCGCTGATCGTCCCGATGGCGTTCGGCGACGCGTTCTCCATCTTCCTGCTGCGGCAGTTCCTGCTGACCATCCCCGACGAGTACCTGGACGCGGCGAAGGTCGACGGCTGCGGCGAACTGCGCACCCTGCTCAGGGTCGTCGTGCCGATGGCGAAGCCGGGGATCGCCGCGGTGGCCCTCTTCCAGTTCTTCTACGCCTGGAACGACTACTTCGGCCCGCAGATCTACGCCTCGGAGAACCCGGCCGCCTGGACGCTCAGTTACGGCCTGGAGTCCTTCAAGAGCGCGCACCACACCAACTGGAACCTGACCATGGCCGCGACCGTACTGGTCATGGCCCCCGTGATCCTCGTCTTCTTCTTCGCCCAGAAGGCGTTTGTCGAGGGCGTCACACTGACCGGAGTGAAGGGCTGACCATGAAGCTCGCAGTAGTGGGTGGCGGGTCCACCTACACCCCCGAACTGATCGACGGATTCGCCCGGCTGCGCGACACGCTGCCCGTCGAGGAGCTGGTGCTCGTCGACCCGGCGGCCGACCGGCTGGAGCTGGTCGGCGGCCTGGCCCGGCGGATCTTCGCCAAGCAGGGCCACCCGGGGCGGATCACCACCACCGCGGACCTCGACGCGGGCGTCGCCGACGCCGACGCGGTCCTGCTCCAGCTGCGTGTCGGCGGCCAGGCCGCCCGCAACCAGGACGAGACCTGGCCGCTGGAGTGCGGTTGCGTCGGCCAGGAGACCACCGGCGCGGGCGGCCTCGCCAAGGCGCTGCGCACCGTGCCGGTCGTGCTGGACATCGCCGAACGGGTCCGCCGCTCCAACCCGAACGCCTGGATCATCGACTTCACCAACCCGGTGGGCATCGTCACCCGGGCGCTCCTCCAGGCCGGGCACAAGGCCGTCGGCCTGTGCAACGTGGCCATCGGCTTCCAGCGGAAGTTCGCCCGGCTGCTCGACGTCACGCCGGAGCAGGTGCACCTCGACCACGTCGGGCTCAACCACCTGACCTGGGAGCTCGGGGTGCGGCTCGGCGGCCCGGACGGCGAGAACGTGCTGCCCCGGCTGATCGCGGAGCACGGCGACACGATCGCCGGCGACCTGCGGATGGACCGGGCGGTCGTCGACCGGCTCGGCGTGGTGCCCTCGTACTACCTGCGTTACTTCTACGCGCACGACGAGGTCGTCCGCGAGCTCGGCACCAAGCCCTCCCGGGCGGCCGAGGTCGCCGCGATGGAGAAGGAACTCCTCGCGATGTACGGCGATCCGGCGCTGGACGAGAAGCCCGCGCTGCTCGCCAAGCGCGGCGGCGCCTTCTACTCGGAGGCGGCCGTCGACCTGGCGTCCTCGCTGCTCGGCTCGGGCGGCTCGGCGGTGCAGGTGGTCAACACGTACAACCGCGGGACGCTGCCGTTCCTGCCGGACGACGCGGTGATCGAGGTGCAGGCCCGGGTCGACGGGACGGGTGCGACGCCGCTCGCCGTGCCGATGCTGGACCCGCTGTACTCCGGCCTGGTCTCGCAGGTGACGGCGTACGAGGACCTGGCCCTGGAGGCGGCGCTGCGCGGCGGCCGGGACCGGGTGTTCAAGGCGCTGCTGGCGCACCCGCTGATCGGGCAGTTCGAGTACGCCGAGGCGCTCACCGACAAGCTGATCGCGCACAACCGGGAGCACCTGGCGTGGGCGTGAACGTTTCGGTCCTCGCGATCGACGCGGGGAACAGCAAGACCGACGTGGCACTGATCGGCGAGGACGGGACGGTGCTGTCGTCGGCCCGGGGCGGCGGCTTCCAGCCGCCCGTGGTCGGGGCGGAGGCGGCGCTGGACGTGCTGGCCGGCCTGGTCGGGCAGGCGCTGGCCATGGCCGGGGAGCGGATCGACGGGGTGGAGCACGTGTCGGCGTGCCTGGCCAACGTCGATCTTCCGGTGGAGGAGGCCGAGCTGACCGCGGCCGTCGTCGGCCGGGACTGGGGGCGCACGGTCGAGATCCGCAACGACACCTTCGCGATCCTGCGCGCCGGGGTGGACGAGCCGCGCGGGGTCGCGGTGGTCTGCGGCGCGGGGATCAACTGCGTCGGCATGCTGCCGGACGGGCGGACCGCGCGGTTCCCCGCGATAGGCCGGATATCCGGCGACTGGGGCGGGGGCGGCGGGCTGGCCGAGGAGGCCATGTGGTTCGCCGCACGGGCGGAGGACGGGCGCGGCGGGCCGACCGAGCTGGCCCGTGCGCTGCCCGCGCACTTCGGGCTGGACTCGATGTACGCGCTGATCGAGGCGCTGCACCTGGGCCGGATCGACGTCGAGCGGCGCCATGAGCTGGCGCCGGTGCTCTTCGCGACGGCGCGGGAGGGCGACCCGGTGGCGGTCGGCCTGGTGGAGCGGCTGGCGGCCGAGGTCGTCGCGATGGCCTCGGTGGCGCTGGGGCGGCTGGACCTGCTGGACGTGCCCGCGCCGGTGGTGCTGGGCGGCGGGGTGATGGCCGCGCGCCATCCGCAGCTGGACGCGAAGATCGCCGAACTCCTCGCGGAGCGGGCCCCGAAGGCGGTGATCCGGGTGGTGACGGAGCCTCCGGTGCTGGGGGCGGCGCTGCTGGGACTGGACCGTACGGGTGCTCCGGAGCCGGTCCACCGGAGGCTGCGTGCGCAGTACTCCTGATTCCTGACGGGCCGGGGGCGTTCCGTGGTGCCGATGTGCCGCGGGGCGCCCCTTGTGCACGGGAACCGTTCGGTCGTCCCGGACGTGTTCAGAGGTGGGGTGGCAGGACCGCTCCGGGTACCGGGTGGCTCCGGCCGTGATCCGCCGGACACGACCTGGTCCGCCGATGGCCTTGATCGGCGGCGCGCGGCTTGATCGAATGCGGGGGATCGCATCCGTGGGCCGGTGTGCGGTCCGGGTGTTTCCGGTGGGTCCGGGCGTTCCCGGTGTGGAGGTCGGCCCCCGCGGCCATACTTCATGGCCGGGCACCAGTCCCCGACCGGCCGGGGCCGGGCCACCGTCAGTGACCGAGGGGGAGGTCGAGTGACATACCCGCCGAGTGTGCGTACGGCGCCCGGGAACGAGCGTCCGCAGCCGCCCGTTCCGGCGGCCGCGCCCGCCCCGCCGGGGCGCGGCGCGCTGTCCGTGACGGCCGGCCGGGTGCGGGCCGCGGCCACCACCGAGCCGGGCAGGCTCCAGATCATCGGGGCCGTACTGGCCCTGCTGGTCGTCGCGTTCGGGGCCGTGACCGCGCTGGAGATCTCCGACCGGGCGTCCGCCGCCGACGACGTGGTGAGCCGCAGTCAGCCGCTGAGCGCCGACGCGGCGGCCGTCTACCGCTCGCTGGCGGACGCGGACACCGCGGCGGCGAGCGGCTTCCTGGCCGGGGCGCAGGAGCCGCGCGATGTCCACGAGCGGTACGAGAAGGACATCCGGGAGGCGGCCCGTCTCCTGGTGAAGGCCGCCGGCAACACGGACGCGTCGACCAGGTCCGGCCAGGAGATCACCACCCTCAACGAGGAACTCCCCCGGTACACGGGCCTGATCGAGCGGGCCCGCGCCAACAACCGGCAGGGCCTGCCGCTGGGCGGTGCCTATCTCCGGTACGCCAACCAGCGGATGAGCACGGTGCTGCTGCCGGCCGCGGAGCGGCTGTACGCGGCGGAGACGGACCGGCTGGGCGAGGACGACGACGCGGCCCGGGCCCGGCCGTTCCTCTCGCTCGGGCTCGGCGTGGTGGCGCTGGGCGTGCTGCTGTGGGCGCAGCGGCGCAACTACCGCCGGACGAACCGGGTGTTCAACCACGGGCTGCTGGTGGCGACCGCTTCGTGCACGGTGCTGCTGCTGTGGCTGGCCGTGGGGCACACGGTGGCCCGGTCCGCGCTGCATTCCGCGGATGTGAACGGGCAGCGTTCCCTCGATGTCCTCAGCAACGCGCGGATCGACTCGCTGAAGGCGCGGGCCGACGAGAACCTGACGCTGGTCGCCCGGGGGGCGGTGCTGACCGCCGACGGGAAGCAGGACAAGTACGAGACGGACTTCGGCGCGGGCATGAAGGCACTCGGCGAGGCACTGGACAGGGCCGGGAGCCTGGCCGACGACGAGGCGGGCCGCGGGCCGGTGGCGAAGGCCGTCGACGCGGTCTCCGAGTGGCAGGACCGTCACCGCAAGGCCCGTACGGCCGACGACGGCGGCGACTACGAGGGCGCGCGGGCGCAGATCATCGGGGCGAAGGACTCCACGGGTGAGTCCTTCGAGCGGGTGGACAAGGCTCTGGCGCAGGCGCTCGCCCACGAGCAGGACGAGTTCACCCGGGCCGCGAACGACGGGCGCGGGGCGCTCGGCGGGCTGCCGTCCGGGGCCGTGGGGCTGGCAGTGCTGGGGGCCGTGGCGGCGATTGTCGGAGTCAACCGCAGGCTCTCGGAGTACCGGTGAGCGGAGGAGCGATGACCAGGAAGCGCACGGGCGGGCGGCCCGGCCGCGGCGGGCTGCGCGGCTGGGGCGGGGTGACGGGCATGGCCGTGGCCTGCGCCGTGACGGCCGCGGCCACCCTGCTGCCGCTCTCCCGGCACGGCACCGCGGTCCTCGGCGGTGACACGGCGGGTCCGGGCACCGCGCGGGCGGTGCAGATCAGGTCCGACGAGTGCACGGACCCGGAGGCGAGCCTGCGGCCCTCGGCGGCCGACGGGCCGAACATCGAGCGGATCAAGCAGCGCGGGAAGCTCGTCGCGGGCGTCGACCAGAACAGTTACCGGTGGGGGTACCGCGATCCGGGAGCCGGTGCGGGCAAGGACGCTCTCGAAGGCTTCGACATCGATCTGGTGCGCGCCATCGCGAAGGACATCCTGGGCGATCCCGACGCGGTGATCTTCCGGGCGATTCCCACCAACCAGCGGATCGCCGCGCTGCAGAACGGCACGGTCGACGTCGTCGTACGGACGATGACCATCAACTGCGCCCGGCTGAAGCAGGTCTCGTTCTCCACCGCCTACTTCCAGGCCGGGCAGCAGGTCCTCGCCCCGAAGGACTCGGCGATCACCGGCTACGACAAGTCGCTGGCGGGCAAGCGGGTCTGCACCGCCGAGGGCTCCACCGCGTACGAGGCGCTGGAGAAGCAGTCGTACGGCGCGGTCTACCGGGACCCGCACGACGGCACCGCGGCGGACGAGGACCAGCTCACCGTCCCCAACCAGCTGGACTGCCTGGTGCGGCTGCAGCTGAACGAGGTCGACGCGGTGGTCACCGACAACGCGCTGGCGGCCGGGCAGGCGGCGCAGGACCCGGCGGTCGAGCTGAAGGGCGACAAGCCGTTCACCACCGAGTACTACGGCGTGGCGGCGAAGCTCGGCGCCGACGACCTGGTGGCCCGGGTCAACCGGGTGCTGGCCGACTACCGCAAGGGCGGGGCGGACAGCAGCTGGATGCGTTCGTACGAGCGCTGGCTGGCGCAGGGGCTGCCCGGCATCACGGCACCACCGGCACCCAAGTACCGGAGCGAGTGACACCGGACCGGCCGAGGGGCGCGAAACGGCGGCCCCGGCCGGTCGGACAGCGGCACAGATCCTGCCGGGGCCCGTCCCGGCGGTGGAGAGCGGAGAGGTGATCGATGGGCGTCGCGGGCCCCTTCCCCGACCGGTCGGCCGGTTCCGGCGTCCCGGTGATGGACCGGGACGAGGCGGACCGTGCGCTGGCCCGGCTCGGCGCGGAGCACGAGGCGATCGAGACCTCGCTCCTGGCCCTGCAGGACCACGCCGGCCGCCGGCTCCTGGAGGGCGCCGACCTGACCGGGGTCACCAAGGAGCGCTGGGCCTCGACGGACCGGGCGATCACCCTGCTGTGGGGGTACTTCGACGCCTACGCGGCGGCGCTCGCCCGGGCGCGTACGGTGCGGGCCCGGCGCCGCTACCCCGGCCGGGAGGATCTGGTGGCCCTGACGGAGCTGCTGCGCGGCCAGGGGGTCACCATGGCGTCCGCCGCGGCGGGCCCCGGTCCGTCGGCCGACGGTCCGGCCCGGCTCGCCGAGCGGTTCACGCTGGAGGAGCTGGTCTCCCGGATGAACGAGCTGTACGCCCGTTCGCTGGACGTGGTCGTCGCCTCGGACGCCGTGTGGTCCGCGCTGCCCGCCCGGATAGATCTGCTCGCCGCCGAACTGCACCGCACGCGTTCGCTGGCGCACTCGGTGGGGGTCAGGCCCGGTGAGCACCCGTCGGGCGACGACCTGGAGGCGATCACCCAAGAGCTGACCGCGCTGCGGACCCAGGTGGTCTGCGACCCGCTCGCGTTCTGGCGGCCCGCGCCGGGCAGTTCGGCGCCCGGCGGCGGACGCCCGGACACGGAGCGGTACGACCGGGCGGCCCGGGCGCTGGAGGAGGTGCGGCGGGAGATCGAGGCGGTGCTCGCGGTCCGGCAGGACGCCGAGCAGCGCCTGGTCCAGCTGCGCGACGTGCTCTCCCGGGCGGACCGCACCCTGGCCGAGGCGCGGGCGGCGCGCGGCGAGGTGCTCGCCAAGATCGCGGCCTCCGAGGTGCCGGCCGTCAGCGGCCCGCCCACCGTGCTCCAGGAGCGTCTCGTCGCCGCCTCGGATTACCGCAGGCGGGCG
The DNA here is from genome assembly GCF_042262625.1 of Streptomyces sp. NPDC056347. Taxonomy (NCBI): domain Bacteria; kingdom Bacillati; phylum Actinomycetota; class Actinomycetes; order Kitasatosporales; family Streptomycetaceae; genus Streptomyces; species Streptomyces sp. NPDC056347. The sequence continues at coordinate 29,229 of NZ_JBHJQP010000015.1, forward strand.
CAGTGGCACCGGCTGTCGCCGTTGCTGGAGACGCTGGAGCGGGAGGCCGAGGAGGAGCTGCTGCGGGCCCGCGAGTCGCTGACGGCGGTCACGGCCCCGCTGGCGGTGCGGGCGGAGCTGCGCGGCAGGCTCGACGCGTACCGGGCGAAGGTGGCCCGGCTCGGGCTGGCCGAGGACCCGTTGCTGATCGAGCGGTACGACGTGGCGCGCCGGATGCTGTGGAGCGCGCCCTGTGATCTGCGGGTGGCCGGGCAGGCGGTGCTGCGGTACCAGGAGACGGCGGCCGAGCTGCTGTCCCAGCGCCCGGCGCCGGGGCCGGGGGACCGCCGGTGACCGGGGCGGCGCGTGAGACGCGAGGGCCGCTTCGGCGGCGGGGCGATCAGGGGGACCGATCATGAGTACGCAGTGCCAGCGCCCCGGCTGCGAGGGCGCCTACGAGGACATGGGCGGCGGTGAGCTGTACTGCGACACCTGCGGTCTGGCGCCGGTCGTCTCCCCGACGGGGTCTCCCCCGTTCGAGCCAAGCCGGGAACCCGGGGACGGCATGGTGAGTTCGCCGCCGACCGGGATCGCGGGCGGCGGGCGCGTGGGCGGGGCGAGCGGCCGGGGCGGCGACAGCGGTTCGCGGTCCTCCTCGCGGGCCTCGGCGCGCTCCTCGTCGCGTTCGTCGACCTCGCGGCGCTCGGTGTCGGGGCGGCTGTCGCGTGCGCTGTCCGGCGCGGCGACCTCGCCGTCGGTGTCGGTGCGTTCCTCCGGTTCGGCCTCGAACGCCTCCGCCCGTGGCCGGCTGGGGGCGGGTCTGGTGCAGGTGCCGGACGTGCCGCGGCCCGATCCGCGTTCGGCGGTGATGGAGAACCCGGAGGTCCCGGAGCGCAAGCGCTTCTGCTCGCGGTCCGACTGCGGGGCGCCGGTCGGCCGGTCGCGCGGCGGGCGGACGGGCCGTACCGAGGGGTTCTGCACCAAGTGCGGGCATCCGTACTCCTTCGTGCCCAAGCTCCGTGCCGGCGACGTCGTGCACGGCCAGTACGAGGTCGCCGGGTGCCTGGCGCACGGCGGGCTGGGCTGGGTCTACCTCGCGGTGGACCGGGCGGTCTCCGACCGCTGGGTGGTGCTCAAGGGACTGCTCGACACCGGGGACCAGGACGCGATGGCGGCGGCCATCTCCGAGCGGCGTTTCCTCGCCGAGATCGAGCACGCCAACATCGTGCGGATCTACAACTTCGTCGAGCACCTCGACCAGCGCACCGGTTCGCTGGACGGCTACATAGTGATGGAGTACGTGGGCGGCAAGGCCCTCAAGGAGATCGCCAACGAGCGCCGTACCGCCGCCGGGCGGCGCGACCCGCTGCCGGTCGAGCAGGCGTGCGCGTACGGCATCGAGGCGCTGGAGGCGCTCGGGCATCTGCACAGCCGCAACCTGCTGTACTGCGACTTCAAGGTCGACAACGCGATCCAGACCGAGGACCAGCTGAAGCTCATCGACATGGGCGCGGTGCGCCGGATGGACGACGACGAGTCGGCGATCTACGGCACGGTCGGGTACCAGGCGCCGGAGGTCGCGGAGGTCGGCCCGTCGGTCGCCTCCGACCTGTACACGGTCGCACGGACCCTCGCGGTGCTCACCTTCGACTTCCAGGGCTACACCAACGTCTTCGTGGACTCGCTGCCCGACCCGGACAACATCGAGGTGTTCCGGTCGTACGAGTCGTTCTACCGGCTGCTGGTGCGGGCCACCGACCCGGACCCGGCGCGCCGGTTCGCCTCGGCGGCGGAGATGGCGGAGCAGCTGACGGGGGTGCTGCGCGAGGTGGTGTCGCTCCAGTCGGGGCGGCCGCGTCCGGCGCTGTCGACGCTGTTCGGCCCGGAGGTCCGGGTCACGGACAGCCACCTGTTCCCGGAGCGGGCGGGGGACGTGTCACGGCTGGGGGGCCGCCCCTCGGCGCCGGCCGCCCCGGCCCCGGCGGCGATCCCGGCGCCCCGGGCCGCGTCCGCGACGGCGGGGTACGCCGCCCCGGGCGGTCCGGAACTCGCCGGTCTCGACCTGCGCTCCACCGCGCTGGCACTGCCGGTGCCCCGGGTCGACACGGCCGATCCCAACGCGGGCTTCCTGGCCGGGCTGATGACCACCGCCCCGTCCGAGCTGATCGCCGCGCTGGGTGCGGTGCCCGCGGCCTCGCCGGAGACCCGGCTGCGCGAGCTGCGCGCCCGCCTGGAGCTGAACGAGCAGGGGGCCGCGGGGCAGACCCTGGCGGAGCTGGAGGGGCGGCATCCGGACGACTGGCGGGTCGTCTGGTACCGCGGCGTGACGTCGCTGGTGACCGGTGACGACGAGAACGCGGCGGTGTCCTTCGACGCGGTGTACGACGCGTTCCCCGGGGAGCCCGCGCCCAAGCTGGCGCTGGGGATCTGCGCGGAGGTTCTGGGCCAGCTGGACAACGCCGCGGAGTACTACCGGCTGGTGTGGACGACCGACCCGAGCTTCGTGAGCGCCGCCTTCGGGCTGGCCCGGGTGCGGATCGCCGCCGGGGACCGGGCCGGGGCCGTGGCCGCGCTGGAGTCGGTGCCGGAGGCGTCGATCCACTACACGGCGGCCCGGGTCGCGGCGGTGCGGGCCCGGCTGCGGGGGCGGGCGCCGGACGAGCCGCTCCTCGACGACCTGCTGGCCGCTTCGGCGCAGGTGTCGGCGCTGGCCGGGCTCGGGCTGGACGCGGTGCGCCGGGAGCGGCTGTCGGTCGAGGTGCTGGGCACGGCGCTCGACTGGGTGCTTTCCGGCAGCCCCGGGACCGGGGCCGCGGCGCGGCAGCCGGGACCGGGCACACTGCTCGGCAGTGAGCTGGACGAACGGGGCCTGCGGTTCGGGCTCGAACGTTCGTACCGGATGCTCGCCAGGCTTGCGGAGCCCGGCGATGAGAGGATCGAACTGGTGGAGCGGGCCAACCGTTTCCGCCCCCGGACGTGGGTGTGAAAATGTCGCAGAAACCCCAGGAGACGGCCCTGTCGAAGTGCCCCGGCTGCGAGGAGCCGCTGGAGCCGGGGGATCTGTTCTGCGGTGCGTGCGGGTACGACCTGTCGGCCGTGCCCGCCGCCCCGAAGGACCGCCCGACGGCCGCCCCGACCACCCCGGAAGCGCCCCTGGTCCCCGAGGCACCGGAGGCGTCGGAGGCTGCCGGGGCGCCGGGCGGCTCGGGCGATTTCGAGCTGGCCGCGCCCGACCCGGCGGCCGCGGCGCCCCCGCCCGCGCCCGCCCCGGCCGCCGTTGCCTCCGCCGGGGCCGCGCCCGATCCCCGTACGGCCGTGGCGGCGGAGCCGGTGGCCGCGGCCCCGGCGGCCGGGGCCAAGGTGTGCGTGGCCTGCCGGGCGGGCCGGGTCGACACCGACGGCTACTGCGAGAACTGCGGCCACGCCCAGCCCCGCGAGCGCGACCACATGGAGCAGGAGCTCGGTTCGGTGGCCGCGGTCAGCGACCGGGGGCTGCGCCATCACCGCAACGAGGACTCGTTCGCGGTGTCGACCACGGCGCTGCCCGACGGTTCGCCGGCGGTCGTCGCGATCGTCTGCGACGGCGTCTCCTCGGCCAGCCGCCCCGACGAGGCCTCGGCGGCCGCGGCGAGCGCGGCCAACGAGGCGCTGCTGGAGTCGCTGCCGCGCGGCGTACACCCGCAGCAGGCGATGCACGACGCGATCCTCGCGGCGTCCGAGGCGGTCAACGCCCTGGCGCAGGAGCCCGGTCCGGCCGCGGAGCAGGAGAAGCACCGCCGTCAGAACGCCCCGGCGTGCACCCTGGTCGGTTCGATCATGGCGAACGGGCTGCTGGTCGTCGGCTGGGTCGGCGACAGCCGTGCGTACTGGGTGCCCGACGACCGTTCCGCCCGCCCGGCGCGGCTCACCGAGGACGATTCCTGGGCCGCGCAGATGGTGGCGGCGGGCCTGATGAACGAGGCGGAGGCGTACGCGGACGAGCGCGCCCACGCCATCACGGGGTGGCTCGGCGCCGACGCCTACGAACTGGAGCCGCACACCGCGTCGTTCAAGCCGGACCGGTCCGGTCTGGTGGTGGTGTGCACGGACGGCCTGTGGAACTACGCGGAGTCGGCCACCGAGATGGCCGCGGCGGTCCCGGCCGACGCGCACCGGCGTCCGCTGCACGGCGCCCAGGTGCTGGTGGGGCACGCGCTCGACGGCGGGGGCCACGACAACGTAACAGTGGCGCTGGTGCCGTTCGCCGTGGAACCGCAGGGGGCAGGATCGGCCCGCGGGGCCTCGTGAGCCGCGTTCCGTAACGCCCGGTTCTTCCTGTCCGACCGTCCGCTCCCCGATGTCTTCGCCTGTTCCTCTCTTCTCCCGCGGCTGCTCTCATCGACGGCCGGAGCCCCAAGGAGCCGACCAGATGGCCAACTTCTCCAAGTCGAACGTGCCGCAGTTCTCCGTCGAGGTGTACCAGAACGCCTACCTGCCGGAAGGCGGCCGCGAGGTGAACGCGATCGTCACGGTCACCTCGACCGGGGGCGGCACCACCGGCGGCATACCGCTGTCGGATTCCTCGCGCACCGCGGGGCGGGCGGCGAGCGCCGCCGTGGTGATCATGGTCGACTGCTCGGGCTCGATGGACTACCCGCCGACGAAGATGCGCAACGCGCGCGACGCGACGGCCGCGGCCATCGACACCCTGCGCGACGGCACCTCGTTCGCCGTGGTCGCCGGTACGCATGTGGCCAGGGAGGTCTATCCGGGCAACGGCGCCCTCGCCGTGGCGGACGCGCGGACCAGGGCCGAGGCCAGGGAGGCGCTGCGGGCGCTCAGCGCCGGGGGCGGTACGGCGATCGGGACCTGGCTGCGGCTGGCCGACCGGCTGCTCGGCGCCGCCGGCGTGGACATCCGGCACGGGATCCTGCTCACCGACGGCCGCAACGAGCACGAGGCGCCGGAGGATCTGCGGGCCGCGCTGGAGTCCTGCGCGGGCCGGTTCACCTGCGACGCCCGCGGCGTCGGCACCGACTGGGAGGTGAAGGAGGTCACGGGGATCGCCTCCGCACTGCTCGGTACGGCCGACATCGTCGCCGATCCGGCGGGGCTGGCAGCGGACTTCACGCGGATGATGGAGAACGCGATGGGCAAGGAGGTCGCGGACGTCGCGCTGCGGCTGTGGACGCCCGTCGGGGCCGAGATCCTCTTCGTGAAACAGGTCGCACCCGCGGTCGTCGACCTGACCGGCCGGCGCACCGGGGCGGGCCCCCGCGCCGGGGACTACCCGACGGGTTCCTGGGGCGACGAGTCCCGCGACTACCACGTGTGCGTGCGGGTTCCGCAGGCCGGGATCGGCCAGGAGATGCTGGCGTCCCGGGTCTCGCTGATCCTCCCCGACCCCTCGGGCGGGACCCCGCAGACGCTCTCCCAGGGCCTGGTACGGGCGGTGTGGACGGACGACATGGCGGCGTCCACCTCGATCAATCCGCAGGTCGCGCACTACACCGGGCAGGCGGAACTGGCCCAGGTCATCCAGCAGGGACTGGACGCCCGCAAGTCCGGGGACCTCGACGGGGCGACCGCGAAACTGGGCCGCGCGGTGCAGCTGGCGTCGGCGTCCGGGAACGAGGACACTGCGAAACTGCTTTCGAAGGTGGTGGACGTCGTGGACGCCGCGACCGGTACTGTGCGACTGAAGGCAAAGGTCGCGGACGCCGACGAGATGACCCTCGAAACGCGCTCCACCAAGACCGTACGCGTCAAGAGATAACCACAGAGCCACGGTTTCGAGCCGCCCGGTCGGAAGAGCCCTCCGGACGGCGAGCAGCGGAAATACGCCGGCCCCGGGCCGGCCCAGGAAAGGGGGAAGCGCCGACATGCCGACCTGCCCGAACGGACACCAGTCGGGTTCCGATGACTGGTGCGAGGTCTGCGGCCATCGCATGACCGGCGCGGGCGCGCCTGCGGGCGCGGTCCCCCCGCCGCCGCCTCCGCCGCCCGTCGCCGGTTACGGCTACCCGCAGGGTCCGGGTGCCGACGCGCCCCAGCAGACCGAACTCTGCCCGCAGTGCCGCACCCCCCGCGAGGCGATGGCGCCGTTCTGCGAGGAGTGCCGCTGGAACTACCTGACGAACACCGCGACGTCGTACACGCCGCTGGCTCCGCAGCCCAGCGTCTCCGGGCCGCCGCCGGGGCTGAACCTGCCGCCGGGCTTCCAGGCGCAGCAGCCGCCGGGGCCCGCTCGGCCGCGCGACCCGTTCGATTACCAGGGCTCGCGTCCCTCGCAGGTGAACCGGCCCGCCGAGCCGCTCACCACCGACCCGGCAGGCCGCCCCGGCCCGCCGCCTCCGCCCGGCCCCGGCCCCGGCCCGCAGGCGCCCGGCCCCATGGCTCCTCCGCCGCCGCCCGGTCCGGGTGGTCCGCAGGCGCCCGGTCCCGTGGTCCCGGGCCCGCAGGGGCCGCCGCCTCCGCCCGGCCCGGGTGGTCCGCAGTCGTCCCCGCCGTCGTTCCAGCAGCCGGGTCCGCCGCCTCCCCCTGCCTTCCAGCAGCAGTCCGCACCGCCGCCGCCCTTCCAGCAGCAGTCGGCGCCGCTCTCCTTCGACCGGCCCGCCCCCGTGGATCCGCGGCCGCCCGCGCCGCAGGGCCCGCAGGGCGGTGGCGACGACGACTGGATGCTGTCGCCGCCTTCCCGTACCCAGGCCCCGCCGCAGCAGGAACAGCCCCCGTTCCCGGGCCAGGTGCCGGGCCAGGCTCCGGGCCAGGGCCGGGACCAGTCGTCCGCGAGCTGGACGGCGGTCATCGCCCCGGACCGTGAGTACTTCCTGGCGATGATGCAGCGCAGCGGCCCCGAGGCGACCGGGCTGAACCTGCCCGCGTACTCCCCGGAGCAGCAGCTCCAGCTCTCCGGCACCCAGGTCACCATCGGGCGTCGTCGGCAGAGCACGGGCGAGTCCCCGGACATCGACCTGTCGGTGCCGCCGGAGGACCCGGGCGTGTCGCACCAGCACGCGGTGCTGGTGCAGCAGCCGGACGGCGGCTGGGCCGTGGTGGACCAGAACTCCACCAACGGCACCACGCTCAACGGCGCCGAGGACCCGATCCAGCCCTACGTCCCCGTCCCGCTCCAGGACGGCGACCGGGTGCACGTCGGGGCGTGGACGACGATCACGGTCCGCCGGGGCTGATCCGCTCCGCGTCAGACGGACGGCAGTGGCCAGGCGTACGGTCCCGCGGGGTCGTCCAGCCAGGCCCACTGCCGTCCGTCGGCGAGCGTGATGCCGAAGCGTTCCCGTCCGGGGCGCCTCTCGCGCCGCCAGAGGGAGAGCGCCTCGCGCGGGTCGAGGGCCTCCCCGGTGAGCGCCAGCAGGAAGCGGAAGAGATCGTTCTCGCCGATGTGCCGGGGCACTCCGGCGAGGCGCGGTCCCCGCACGGCGGTCCGGGCCGGCAGGCCGCGCAGCGGCACGAAGTACGCGGCCGTGTGCAGGAACCGGCCCTCGGCGCACTTCCCGTGCGGCCCTTCCCGTACGTGCAGGACGATCAGCCCGGTGGCGAACGGGGCCAGGATGCGGGCGCCCGGCACGCACTGCTCCAGCCAGGGCCACGGTACGCACGGCAGGGTGCAGGTCGCGATGATCCGGTCGTACGGGCCGCGCGGGGGCCAGCCCCGGGCGCCGTCCCCGGTGACCACGGCCGGGTGGTGTCCGGCCGCGTCCAGGTGGCGCCGGGCCGCCTCGGTGATCTCCGGGTCGAGGTCGATGGTGGTCACCGCGTCGTCGCCGAGCCGGTGGGCGAGGAGTGCGGCGTTGTAGCCGCTGCCGGTGCCGATCTCCAGGACCCGTTGGCCGTCCCGTACGTCCAGCTCCTCCAGCATCCGGGCCATCAGGGAGGGCTGGCTGCTGGACGAGATCAGTTCGCCGTCGCGGATGCGGATGGCCAGCGGGGTGTCCGCGTACGCCCCGCGCAGCCAGCGGGTCCGCCGGCCGGGGTCGGGGTCCTCGCACCAGAGGCGGCCCCGCTCGTCGCCCACGAAGTCGCCGGCGAAGTAGTACGGCACGAAGAGGTGGCGCGGGACCTGCTCGAAGGCGGCCCGCCAGGCGGGGTCGCCGAGGGCCCCGCCGGCCACGATGCCCCGCACCATCGCCCACCGCTCCTCGGCGGCGGCCACGGCGAACGGGTCGGTGCGAGCGTCCATGTCTCCACCTTCCCGCGCCGGGCGGCCGGGGGCCAGGACCGGCGTGCGGGCGGTCGGCGAGCGGGGACCCGGCGGGCGTGCCGGGCCGTCGCACCGCGGACGGCGGTTCGGGGAAGGGACCTAGGACCCCGGTCCTCGGCCGGTGCGTCTGCGACCATGGTCGGGTGACAGAGATTCCGCGCGACACGCTTCAGGAGCAGTCCTTCTACGAGCAGGTCGGCGGCGAGGAGACCTTCCGGCGCCTGGTGCACCTCTTCTACCAGGGGGTTGCCGGGGACCCGCTGCTCCGGCCGATGTATCCCGAGGAGGACCTCGGCCCGGCCGAGGAACGGTTCGCGCTGTTCCTGATGCAGTACTGGGGCGGGCCCCGTACGTACAGCGAGCGGCGCGGGCATCCCCGGCTGCGGATGCGGCACATACCCTTCCGGGTGGACCGGGCGGCGCACGACGCCTGGCTGGGCCATATGCGGGTGGCGCTCGACGAGCTCGACCTGGCCCCGGAGCTCGACCGGAAGCTGTGGGACTACCTCACCTACGCCGCCGCTTCGATGATCAACGCCTCGGATTGAATCGGAATTCGGTCTTCCGTGACCGATAAACGGTCACAATCGGATCAAGTACGTGGGCAAGCGGTTTCCAAGTGCCCCTGGACCTTGAAAGCATCCATGTCACGCCGGGGGGCGTGAGTGGTGCCGAGGGCCCAGGGGGGCGCGAGTGACGGGGTTCGTCTTTCTCCGGGTACGGGCCCATCGACTGCTGCTCTGCGCCGCCGTCCTCGCCGTACTGCTGACCACATCGGTGCTGGCCGCGCTCACCGCCTTCTCCGGCTCGGTGGGCGACGCGGCACTGCGCAACGCCCTCACCCACCGCTCGGCGGCCGACGCCTCCTTCGTGATGTCCGCCCGGACGGCGCCCGAGCGGCGGGAGGCGGCCGACGCCGTCGCCCGTAAGGCCGCCGCCGCCGCCTTCGACGGTCTGCCGGTGACCGTGCGGACGATGGAGACCTCGGGCTCGTACGCGCTGCCGAACGCGCTGCGGGCACCGCAGCTCCGCTCCGGCGACCCCGACCTCACCCACTTCGCCGCGCTCGACCGCGGCCGGGTCCGGATCACTGCGGGCCGCGCGCCCGCCGAGGGCGGCGGGTCGGGCGGCGGCCCGGTGGAGGTCGCGCTGCCGCTGTCCGCCGCGAAGGCGCTGAAGCTCAAGCCCGGTGTGCGGTTCACGGTCACCGACCGGCTGACCGACAAGCCGCTGCGCGTCCTGGTGACCGGGGTGTACGAGGCCGCCGACCCCGCCGATCCGTACTGGCAGCTGGACGAGCTGGGCGGGCGCGGTGTCCGCAGGCTCGCCTTCACCACGTACGGCCCGCTGCTCACCGGGGCGGCGCTCCCCGGCTCCGGGCGGGTCAGCGCCGGGACGATGTCCTGGCTGGCGACCGCCGACTTCCGTACGGTCACCACCGGCCGGATCGACGCGCTGCGCGCCGCCGCGACGGCCGCCCCGAAGCAGGTGACGGCCGCTCCCGAGTTCACGAGCGGGGCCACCGCGCGGACCTCGCTGCCCCAGGTGCTGGAGCAGATCGACCGGGCACTGCTGGTCTCCCGCTCGACGCTGATGATCGTGGCCGTGCAGCTGGTGCTGCTCGCGGGGTACGCGCTGCTGCTGGTGGCCAGGCTGCTGAGCAGCGAGCGGGCCGGGGAGACCCGGCTGCTGCGGGCCCGGGGCGGTTCGCGCGGGCGGATCACGGCGCTCGCCGCGATCGAGGCGCTGCTGCTGGCGCTGCCCGCCGCGCTGATGGCCCCGCTGCTCGCCGGGCCGTTGACCCGGCTGCTCGCGGACCGCGGCGCGCTGGCCCGGGTCGGGCTGCGGATCGAGACCGGCGCCACCGGCACGGTGTGGCTGGTCGCCGTCGGTGTCGCGCTGCTGTGCGCACTGGCCGTGGTGGCGCCCGCGCTGACGGCCGGGACGGGAGACCGCCCGGCCGGGCGGTCCGCGTCGCTGCCCGCGCCGCTGCGGGCGGGCGCCGACATCGGGCTGCTGGTGATCGCCGGGGTGGCGTACTGGCAGCTCGACCGGCGGGCCACGGAGGTCGGCGGCGGGGTGCTGAGCGGGGACCGGCAGGGCGAGCTCGGGGTCGACCCGCTGCTGGTCGCGGCCCCCGCGCTGCTGCTGCTCGCGGGCACGGTGCTGACGCTGCGGCTGCTGCCGCCCGCGGCCCGGCTCGCGGAGCGCGCCGCGTCGAGCGGCCGGGGGCTGATCGCGGCGCTGTCCGGCTGGCAGTTCAGCCGCCGCCCGCTGCGGGGCGCCGGGCCGGTGCTGCTGCTGGTCCTGGCGGTGGCGATGGGCATGCTGGCCGTGGGGCAGCGCGCCTCCTGGGAACGTTCGCAGAGCGACCAGGCCGACTTCCGGACCGGCGCGTCGCTGCGCGTGCTGACCGGGGTCCAGGACGATCCGGCGGCAGCGGTCGGCTACGCCCGGCTGCCCGGGATACGGGACGCGGCGCCCGCGCTGCGGGCGGACACCGAACTCTCCAATGAGCGCACCGCCACGGTCCTCGCCCTGGACACCGCGCACGCCACCGAGCGGATGCTGATCCGCGACGACCTCACCGACCGGCCCCGTCAGCGGCTGTTCGAACCGCTCGCCGCGCCGCGGCCCGGGCGGGCCGGGCTGCCGCTGCCGAAGCACAGCACCCGGTTCCGGTTCGACGCGCGGATCACCACGGACGCGAAGCACCGGGCGACGGGCGACGACCCGGTCCTCTCGGTGCTCGTGGAGGACGGCTACGGGCTGCCGTACCGGGTGGTGGCCGGGGCGGTGCCGGCGGACGGCAGGGCGCACCCCTTCACCGTCGGGGTGGCGGACGGCAACGACTTCACGGTCACCGGCTTCGAGCTGACCGGCAACCGCCCGTACGCCGGGAGCGAGCGGCACCGGCTGACCGTCGACGGCCTGCGGGCCGAGGGCCCGGACGGCACCGAGCGGGCGGTCCCGGTCCCCGCGGGCCTCGGCTGGCGGGCCACGCTGTCCGGCACCGGCTCCGGCGGCGAACCGGAGCCCAGCAAGCGGCTGACCGCGTCCGCCTCCGCCGAGCGCCCGCTGACCGTCGGCTACAACACCGGCGCCGCCTCGAACGACTGGGACTACACCCCGGCCTACTCCGTGCGGGTCGCCGTGCCCCGCCCGAAGGCCCCGGTGCCGAACGCCCTCGCCACCGACGCGTACCTGAAGGCCGCCGGGGCCCGGAAGGGGCAGGTCGTCGATGTCACGCTGGCCGGCGAGAAGGTCCGGGTGAAGATCGTGGACACGGTCCGGCAACTGCCCACCACCGGTGCCGGAATGGAATCTTCCGCTCCTGTGGCGGCCCGGGACGGCGGCGCCCTGCTGATCGACTTCCGGGCGCTGGGCCAGGTCTTCGCCCAGCGTCCCGGTGCCGTGCTCACCGCCAACGAGTGGTGGCTGAGCACCGGCCCCGGGCGGGCCGCCGAGGCCGCCGCCGCGCTGCGGGCCCGGCCGGACACCGAACCGGCGCGGGTCCTGGTGCGGGACGAGATCGTCCGGGAGCTGACCGGCGATCCGCTGGGCGCCGGGCCGCAGTCCGCGCTGCCCGCGGTGGCGGTGGCCGCGGCGGCCCTGGCCGCGGTCGGCTTCGCGGTGAGCGCGGTCGGCGCGCAGCGGGAGCGGAACGGCGAATTCGCCGTACTGCGGGCGCTGGGCACCCCGCGCCGACGGCTGACCCGGATGATCGCCGTCGAGCAGGGGGTGCTGATCACGATCGCGCTGCTGGTCGGGACGGTCCTCGGGGCGGTGCTGAACCGGGCCGTCGTGCCGCTCGTCGTGCTCACCGGGCAGGCCACCGCGCCGGTCCCCGGGGTGCTGGTGCAGCTGCCCGCCGGTCAGACCGCGGTGCTGCTCGCGGGGGTCACCGTACTTCCGCTGCTGACCGTGGTGTTCCTCGCCCTGCGCGGCATCGACACCGCCGCCTCGCTGCGTGTCCAGGGGGACAGCTGACATGACTTCGCGTTCCGTTCGCACCGGCCGGAACCCGGCCGACGCGCCCTGGGTCCGCACCCGGCTGCGCACCGCGCCCGGCACCGCCTGGGCGCTGGCCCTGCTGGTGCTGGTCACATCGTTCCTCGCGGCCCTCTTCCCGCGCGCGGTGGAGCACCAGGGGACCGAGGGGCTGCGCCACGACATCACCGCCGCCGACGCCAAGCGCAGCGTCCTGGAGCTGAGCAGCCCGCAGCCCGGCCTCCAGATACCTCCGCTCGACCGTGAGGCGGCGGTGCGCGGTGCGGCGCTGAAGACCATCCACGACAAGGCGCGCGCCGCGATGCCCGCCAAGGTCCGGCCCGGTGCCGACGGTTCCTCGTACGGCTTCCGCACCAGCCGGCCGATGCCCGCGACGGATGCCTGGCTGCCCCGGCCCGAGGGGATCGACCCGCAGCTGAACTACGCCACCCCGTCGGACCTCCGCGGCCACGCCACGCTGCGTTCCGGGGCCTGGCCCGCCGTGCGCGGCCTGGTCACCGAGGACACCGACGAGGTGCAGGGCGTGGTCACCGAGGCGACGGCGAAGGCGCTGGGTGCCCGGGTGGGAGCGACGGTCTCCGTACCGACCCGGGCCGGGGAGCATCTGACCGTACGGATCACCGGCATCATCGCCCCCAGGGAGCCCCGGAGCACCTACTGGTCGGCCGAGCCGCTGTTCCGGACCCCGGCCCTGGTGCCGGAGCCGGGCACGAACCCGCCCAGCCTGGACCCGCCGCGCAAGTACTGGACCGCGACCGTGCTGCTGCCGCAGGACGCCGCCCCGGCCCTGCTCGGTTCGACCGGTGAGCCGGAGATGTTCTGGCGGTTCGCGCCGGACGCCTCCGGTCTGACCGCCGCCGACGTACCGGGGCTGCGCACGGCGATCGCCTCGCTGGAGGGCGGCCCCGGGCTGGTACGGCTGCGCACGATGGCCGGTGACAACGCGGCGTTCAGGACCGGCCTGGACCAGATCCTCGCCGGGTACGACACGCTGCGCACGGCGATCGAACCGGTCGTCACGGTGGCCGCGGTGGGTGTCGGGGCCGTCGCCGCCGTGGTGCTGCTGATGACGGCCGGGCTGATCGGCGGGCGGCGCCGGGAGGAAATGGCGCTGCTGCGGGCGCGCGGCGGTTCGCTGGCCGGGCTGGGCGGGCGGCTGCTCGCCGAGACGGCGGTGCTCGCGGTTCCCGCGGCGGTGCTGGGTCTGCTGGCCGCGCTGCCCCTCTTCGGACCGGCCCGGCCGTGGCCCTCGGTGGCCGGACCGGCCGTCGTCGCCCTGCTGGTCTGCGTCGCGGTGCCGTCGGTGACGGTGCTGCCGCACCGCAGGCCGCGGCTGCCCGGGGCCCGCGACGACCTGATGGACACCCGCCCGTCCCGGCTGCGCACCGTCGCCGAGCTCACCGCGCTGGTGCTGGCGGTGGGTGCGGTGGTCGGGCTGCGGCGGCGCGGTACGGCGGAGGGCGGCGATCTGCTGGTCAGCGCCGCGCCGGTGCTCGTCGGGCTGATCGCGGCACTGGTCCTGGTGCGGCTGCTGCCGTTGCCGCTGCGGCTGGCCTCGCGGGCCGTCGCCCGGCGGCGCGGGGCGATCGGCTTCCTGTCGCTGGCCCGTGCCGGGCGGACCTCGGCGGGCGGTGCGCTGCCGCTGCTCGCCCTGCTGCTGGCGCTGACCACGGCGGCGTTCGGCGGTTCGGTCCTCACCGGGGTCTCGGACGCCCGGGACCGGGCGGCGACGCTCGCGGTCGGCGCGGACGCCAGGATCAGCGGGCTGCTCGACGCGGCGCCGCTCCCGGCCCGCCTGGTCCGGGAGGTCCGGGCGGCGGACGGCGTCCGGCAGGTGGCCGAGGTGCAGGTGGTGACCGGGGTGCCGCTCCCGCTCAGCGCGGACGGCAGCAGCATGAAGAGCACGGCCCTGCTGGGCGTCGATCCGGACACGTACGCCGAGCTGGCCCGTACGGCGGGCCTGGGGACGTTCCCGGCCGACCGGCTGCGCGCGGACAAGGGCAAGGGCAAGAACGCGGTCGTACCGGTGATCGCGTCGCCGCCCGTCGCCGCGGAACTGGGCGACGGTCCCCGCGACCTGACCACCCCGGCCGGGGATCTCCGGGTGCGGGTGGCCGGGATCGTGCCGCGTACCGCCGCCGTCCCCGACCGTGACTTCCTGCTCGTCGACTCCTCGGTGCTCACCCGGCAGCAAACCACCACCCTGCTGGTGGCCGGTGCCCCGGACCCGAAGGCGCTGCGGGCCACCGTCCGTGAGGCGGGCAAGGACATCTCCGTACGGCTGCACGCCGAGGAGCGGGCGGCCTTCGTCGACACCCCGATGCAGCGGGGCACCCGCGCGATCTACGCGGCGGCGGTCGGGGTCGGTGCGGGCTACGCCCTGCTGGCGGTCCTGCTGTCGCTGCTGCGGACAGCGCCGGAGCGCACCGCCCTGCTGGCCCGGCTGCGGACCATGGGCCTCACCTCCCGGCAGGGCAGGCGGCTGCTCGGCCTCGAATCGCTGCCGCAGGCCCTGCCCGCGGCCTTCGGCGGGGTGCTGGTCGGCTGGGCGACGATCGCGCTGCTGGCCCCGGGCGTCGACCTCGCGGGGCTGGCGCTCTTCAGCGGAACGGGCGCCATCCCACCGGACATCGCACAGCTGCGGCCCGACGCGTGGTCGCTGACGCTCCCGGCGCTCGGCGTGGTCGTCCTCACCGCCGGGGCGGCCGCCGTCCAGGCGTGGCGGGCGGGCCGCCGCGGATCGATCACCGAACTCAGGTCAGGAGACCCCCGATGACGTCGCCGTCGGACGACACCACCCTCGCCGAGCTCGAACGGCGGGCCACGGCCCGCCGCGACCGGCCCTCCTACGGGCACGACGCGCTGATCGCCTGCGACCGGCTGGTACGCATCTTCTCCGCGGACGGGGTGGAGGTGCAGGCCCTCCAGGGGCTCGATCTCCTGGTCGCCGAGGGCGAGTTGATGGCCCTGGTCGGCGCGTCCGGCAGCGGGAAGTCGACCCTGATGAACATTCTGGCGGGGCTCGACGTGCCGACCGCCGGTTCGGCGACGGTCGCGGGCCGCGATCTGCTGTCGATGGGGCCGAAGGAACGGCTCCGCTACCGGCGGGAGGCCGTCGGCTTCGTCTGGCAGCAGACCGCCCGCAATCTGCTCCCGTACCTCACCGCCCTCCAGAACGTCACCCTGCCCATGCAGCTGCGCGGCCGGGACCGGCTGCGCGGCGCCGAGCGGGCCGCCCGCGCGGAGTCGCTGCTGCGCGTCCTGGAGATCGAGAACTGCCGCGACCGGCGCCCCGCCCAGCTCTCCGGCGGCCAGCAGCAGCGGGTGGCCATCGCGGTGGCACTCGCCAACAACCCGTCGGTGCTGCTCGCCGACGAACCGACCGGCGAGCTCGACTCGGCCACCGGCGAGCAGGTCTTCGCCGCGTTCCGCCGCGCCAACGAGGAGCTCGGCACCACGATCGTGATCGTCACCCACGACCAGGCGGTGGCCGACGAGGTGCGCCGTACGGTCGCGATCCGCGACGGCCGCACCTCCTCGGAGGTGCTGCGCCGCACCGAGGTCGACGCGGCGACGGGGCTGGAGTCCCAGGTGGCCCGGGAGTACGCGATGCTCGACCGCGCGGGACGGCTGCAGCTGCCCGCCGACTACACCGAGGCGCTCGGCATGGAGCACCGGGTGCTGCTGGAGCTGGAACAGGACCACATCGGGGTCTGGCCGGACGAGAAGCCGAAGGAACAGCCGGACCCCCAGGGGTAGTTGGTGGGGCTTCCCCCCGGCCGGTTCCGCCGGGTGGCCCGATGGTTCCCGGGGGCGTACGCCCCTAGCTTCGGAGGCGGAAGTCATCCGCACCGAAGCTAGGAGCACGATGCGCGTCGCCCCACTGGTCACCGCCGGGCTGAGCCTGGCCGGTCTGCTCGCGGGCAGCGTGCCCGCGTCGGCCGCCCCCGCCCCCGTTCCCGCCTCCCCCGCCGTCCAGCAGCGGCTCGGCTGGGGCCCCTGTCCGGCCGGGCAGCCCGAGCTGGTCGCGGCGGGCGCGCAGTGCGCGAAGGTGACCGTCCCGCTCGACTACGCCGACCCCGGCGGCCCGGTGATCCGGATCGCGGTCTCCCGGATCAGGGCCACCGCGCCCCGCGGCGAGCGGCGCGGCATCCTGCTCTCCAACCCGGGCGGGCCGGGCGGCACCGGGCTCGCCCACACCCTGTCGCTGCGCCCGGCGCTGAAGGACATCGCGGACCGCTACGACCTGATCGGCTTCGACCCGCGCTTCCTCGGCGAGTCCACCCCGGTCGCCTGCGACCCGGCCGCCCCGGCGCCCGCCCCCGGCCCGGTCACCACCCCCCGCCAGGACTTCGAGCGTTCGGTGCGGTCCGCCCGCGACACCGCGGAGCGCTGCCTGCGGCACGGGGACAACGCCCGGCTGCTGCCGCACGCCACGACCAGGAACGTCGCCCGCGACATGGACGCGATCCGGGCGGCCCTCGGCGCGCCGAAGCTGTCGTACTACGGCGTCTCCTACGGGGCCGACCTCGGCGCCGTCTACACCCAGATGTTCCCCCGCCGCGCCGACCGCGTGGTCATCGACTCCTCCACCGACCCGGCGGCCACCCAGTACGAGCTGTTCCGACGGGCGGGCGCACCCCTGGAATCGGCCCTGGACGAGTGGGCCGCCTGGACCGCCCGGCACGACGGCACCTACCGGCTCGGCACCACCCCCGCCCGCGTCCGGGCGAGTGTCCAGCAGCTCCTCGACGGCGCCGAGCAGCGCCCCGTCACCGTCTCCGGCGTCCCGCTCGACGCGCCCCTGCTGCGGCTGGTGCTGCGTCAGTTCATCCAGCACACGGAGTACGACCCGGCGCTCGCCGGTACGGTGCGCGACCTGACCGACGCCGCCGCGGGCAGGCCGGTGGAGCCCGGCCCGGAACTGGCCTCGCTGCTCGGCCTGCTGAGCTCGCCGGAGCTGGCGGACAGCATGCTGGGCGGGGCGCTCTTCATGTGCGGCGACCGCGGCTGGCCGGCCGGCGGCTGGCCGAAGGACCCGGAGACGTACTGGCGGAACATGGAGGACAGCCGGGCCGGCCAGCCCGTCTTCGGCCCGCTCGTCAACGGGATGATCGCGCCGTGCGCGTTCTGGACGAGCACCTCCCGCGAACCCGCCACGGTGATCGGCAACGGCATACCCGTCCTGATGCTCCAGGCCCGGCGGGACAACAACGTCCCCTACGAGGGGGCGCTCGCCCTGCACCGGCGGCTGACCGGTTCCCGGCTGGTGACGGCCGACATCCGCTCGCACGGGGTGTACGGGCGCGGCCTGTCGGGCCTCACCCCGGTCCCCTGCGCCGACCGGGCCGTCGACGACTACCTGCGCGACGGCACCCTGCCCGCCGCCGATCTGACCTGCCCGTCCGCCGGGGAGGGCCGATGATCACCCGGCGTACGGGCCTGGCGGCCACCGCCGCCGCCCTGGCCGCCGCGGCCACCGCCCCGGCGACCGCCACGGCCGGTCCCCGCGGCCCCCTCCAGCGCGACGTGGACGCGATCCGGGCCACCGGCGCCACCGGCGTGCTGGCCGAGGTGCAGAGCGCCACCGGCCGGACCGTGGCCCGCGCCGGAGCCGCCGACCTGCGCACCCCGCACGAGCCGGTGCCCTGGGAGTCCTCGTACCGGATCGGCAGCGACACCAAGACCTTCACCGCCGTGCTCGCCCTCCAGCTGGTGGGCGAGGGGCGGCTGAGGCTCACCGACCCGGTGGAGCGGTGGCTGCCCGGCACCGTACGGGGAAACGGGAACGACGGCCGCCGGATCACCGTGGCCGACCTGCTGCGCCAGACCAGCGGGCTCAACGACTACCTCGCCGTCTCCCCGGACGCGGCGGACGCCTTCACCCCGGAAGGCTACCGCCGGGCCCGGTTCCGCCCCGCCCGGCCCGAGGACCAGCTGGCCGCCGCGCTGAGCCGGCCGCCCGCCTGGCTGCCGGAGGCCGGGAAGCCGCGCTGGGGCTACTCCAACACCAACTACCTGATCGCGGGCCTGGTCGTCGAGGCG
The DNA here is from genome assembly GCF_042262625.1 of Streptomyces sp. NPDC056347. Lineage (NCBI taxonomy): Bacteria > Bacillati > Actinomycetota > Actinomycetes > Kitasatosporales > Streptomycetaceae > Streptomyces > Streptomyces sp. NPDC056347. Next base: position 47,461 of record NZ_JBHJQP010000015.1, read on the forward strand.
GTGACCGGCAACCCCTGGGCGCAGGAGCTGCACGACCGGATCGTCGAACCCCTGGGCCTGCGCCGTACGTTCACCCCCGGCACCTCCCCGTACCTGCCGCCGCCCACGGCCACCGCGTACACCTGGTTCCCCGGCCGGGACCGGCCGACGGACACCACGCTGACCTCCGGCGGCGGGGCGGACGGCGCCGTCGTCAGCACCACGCACGAGCACGGGGTCTTCCTGCGCGCCCTGATGGGCGGGAGGCTGCTGCGCCCGGCCCAGCTGGCCGCGATGAAGGAGACGGTGGCGGCCGGGGACTGGGTTCCGGCCCAGGGCGTCCGGTACGGGCTGGGCATCGCCTGGCGCCCGGCCCGGGGCGTCCGGGGCGGGATCTGGTTCCACGGCGGCACGCATCTGGGGGTCGTCTCCGAGAGCGGGGTGACCCCGGACGGGGCACGGGCCGTCACCAGTGCCACGTTCACCCTGCGGATGGGCGACCCGGCGCAGGACGCGCAGGGCCTGGCGGCGCTCCGCCTGGTGGACCGGGCGCTGGCCGCCCGGTAACGCGTGTGCCCGGCGGCTCAGCCCCCGACGGTCACCGCGAGGCCCCCGAGCCCGCTGCCCGGCGCGCGCAGGGCGATGGCGCCGAAGGGAGTGCGCAGCCGCAGCCAGGAACCGGCGGCGAGCAGCGCGACGGGGAAGTCCGGTGCCGCCCGGAGGAAGCCGAGCGACTGGGCGGCGTGCACGGCGCGCAGCGGCAGCGCCGTCGTGCCGACCGTGCGCGACCAGATCTCGCGGCCGATCAGGTCCCGCTCCGCCCGGGTGCGGCGGTGCTCGGGCAGCGCCGCGTCCCGGTCGCGGAACTCGGTCACGGCGGCGCCGAGCGCGGTGCGCAGCGCCACCGGGTCCGGCAGCCCGGGCTGTTCCCGCCAGCCGCCGCGCGGCGGGAGGACCCCCGTCCACGGCGGGCCGGTGACGGGGGCCGGGAGCGCGCCGGTGCCGGTGGACTCCCCGAGGGATTCGAGGAGTTCACCGGCGGAGACGGTGAGGTCGAAGTCGTCCGGCCGGGCCAGCCGCGCCGCCCGGACCGCGAGGACCTCGAACGACGGCGGCCTGCCGAACACGGCCAGCGCACCGCCGCCGGCCTGCATCCGCACCGCGGCGGCCCGGTCGTAGTGGAGGAGCCGGCCGAGGAAGGCCGAGAGATCCTCGGCCTCCCTCGCGTCGGCGAACTCCAGCGACCGTACGGGCACCGTCATGCTGCGGCAGGTTCCTCGGCCATGTACTGCTGGAGGAAGAGCCGCTCCTCGGACGAGATCCGCCGGGGGCGCGACTCGGCCAGGTCGTAGGGCACGACGACGGTCGAGGCCCGCACGTACACCTGGTCCGGGTCCTTGATCTCGTACGCGATCGTCAGCGACGCGGCACCGATCTTCGTGACCCACGACTCGACGGTCACGGGCTCGTGCCGGTGGACCAGCGGTCGTACGTAGTCGATCTCGTGCCGGGCCACGACGGACCCGCCCGAGAAGGACGGCGAACCGTCCCCGGGCGCCAGCCGGAACATGAAGTCGATCCGGGCCTCCTCCAGGTAGCGGAGGAAGACCACGTTGTTGACGTGCCCGAAGGCGTCCATGTCCGACCAGCGCAGCGGGCAGCTGTAGAGGTGACGGGCCAAGTCGATCAGCCCCGCGTGAGCTTCTTGTACGTGGCACGGTGCGGACGGGCCGCGTCCGCGCCGAGGCGCTCGACCTTGTTCTTCTCGTACGACTCGAAGTTGCCCTCGAACCAGTACCACTTCGAGTCGCCCTCGTACGCCAGGATGTGCGTGGCGACCCGGTCCAGGAACCAGCGGTCGTGGGAGATGACCACCGCGGCGCCGGGGAACTCCAGCAGGGCGTTCTCCAGCGAGGACAGGGTCTCGACGTCGAGGTCGTTGGTGGGCTCGTCGAGGAGCAGCAGGTTGCCGCCCTCCTTGAGCGTCAGCGCCAGGTTGAGACGGTTGCGCTCACCACCGGACAGGACGCCGGCCGGCTTCTGCTGGTCCGGGCCCTTGAAGCCGAACGCGGACACGTAGGCCCGCGAGGGCATCTCGACCTGGCCGACGTTGATGTAGTCCAGCTCGTCCGAGACGACGGCCCAGAGGGTCTTCTTCGGGTCGATGTTGGCGCGGGACTGGTCGACGTAGGAGATCTTGACCGTGTCGCCGACCTTGATGGAGCCGGAGTCCGGGGTCTCCAGGCCCTGGATCATCTTGAACAGCGTGGTCTTGCCCGCGCCGTTCGGACCGATGACGCCGACGATGCCGTTGCGCGGCAGCGTGAACGAGAGGTCGTCGATGAGGACCTTGTCGCCGAAGGACTTCGAGAGGTGCTCGACCTCGACGACGATGGAACCGAGCCGCGGGCCCGGCGGGATCTGGATCTCCTCGAAGTCCAGCTTCCGCATCTTCTCGGCCTCGGCCGCCATCTCCTCGTAACGGGCGAGGCGGGCCTTGGACTTGGTCTGGCGGCCCTTGGCGTTGGACCGGACCCACTCCAGCTCTTCCTTGAGCCGCTTGGCGCGCTTCTCGTCCTTGCGGCCCTCGACCTTGAGGCGGGCGGCCTTCTTGTCGAGGTACGTGGAGTAGTTGCCCTCGTAGGGCAGGGCGCGGCCGCGGTCCAGTTCCAGGATCCAGTCGGCGACGTTGTTGAGGAAGTAGCGGTCGTGGGTGACCGCGACGACGGCGCCGGCGTACTTGGAGAGGTGCTGCTCCAGCCAGTTCACCGACTCGGCGTCGAGGTGGTTGGTGGGCTCGTCGAGGAGGAGCAGGTCGGGTGCCTCGATGAGCAGCTTGCAGAGCGCGACGCGGCGCTTCTCGCCACCGGAGAGGTTGACGACCGGCCAGTCGCCGGGCGGGCAGCCCAGGGCGTCCATGGCCTGCTCCAGCTGGGCGTCCAGGTCCCACGCGTTGGCGTGGTCCAGGTCCTCCTGGAGCTTGCCCATCTCGTCCATGAGCTCGTCGGAGTAGTCGGTCGCCATGAGCTCGGCGACCTCGTTGAACCGCTTGAGCTTGCCCATGATCTCGGCGGCGCCGTCCTGGACGTTCTCCAGGACCGTCTTGGTCTCGTCGAGCTGGGGCTCCTGCATGAGGATGCCGACGCTGTAGCCGGGCGAGAGGAACGCGTCACCGTTGGACGGCTGCTCCAGGCCCGCCATGATCTTCAGCACCGTGGACTTGCCGGCGCCGTTGGGGCCCACGACACCGATCTTCGCGCCGGGCAGGAAGTTCAGGTTGACGTCATCGAGGATCACCTTGTCGCCGTGCGCTTTGCGCGTCTTGCGCATGGTGTAGATGTACTCAGCCAAGAGAAACCGTCCGGCGATCGATGAGTGGGCAGATACACCCATCTTGCCTGACGGACGCACCCGGATGGAAACCAGTACGGCCCACGGTGTATTCCGGGGCGTTCGGCGGCATGCGACGGCCCCGGTGCGCTGGTGCGCACCGGGGCCGCGATCAGGCGGTGGTGACGGTCCGCCGTCCGTCCGTCACCGTCCGGTCAGGGACCGGGGGCGACGGTGGGTGCTCACTGTGCGGTGGGCTGCGTCTTGCGCTTGCGCAGGAGGAAGACCGCGCCGCCGCCGACGACGACGAGGGCGATCGCGACGCCCGCGATGACCGGGGTGGCGCTGGAGCCACCGGTCTCGGCGAGGTCACCCGAGCCGCCGGTCGAGCCGTTGGAGCTGCCGCCGGCCGTGGCCGGGGTCTTGTCGCCGCCGGTCTGGGTCTCGGTGCCGCCCGCGCCGCTGCCGCTGGTCTTGCAGTCCAGGACGCCCTTGAACGTCTTGGAGAAGCCGTTCGGGCCGGTGACCGTGAAGTCGTACGCCTGGTCCTCGGCGACCGGGACGGTGATCGTCTCGGTCTTGCCCGCCTCGATGGTGTGCTTCGCGCCGGCCAGCTCGAAGGTGAACGCCTCGTCGCCCTCGTTGCTCGCGGTGACGTCCACGCCGCCCTTGGCGCAGTTCTTCTGCGCCGAGACCGCCGGGATGGCGCCCTTCTTGGCCCAGGCACCGGTGGCGGTCGCGGAGACCGTGGACTCGCTGGAACCGGCCAGGATCATGGTCTGGCTCTTGGTGACACCGGCGAAGGCCCGGCCGACCGGCACCGAGGTGGTGGCCTGGACGGTCAGCGAGGCGGTGCCGTCGGCGGCGCCCGCCGGGACGTCGAAGTACAGCTCGGCGCCGTTGACCGCGGCGGTGACGGGCTTGCCCGCCTTGTCGGTGACCTTGACGCCGCTGGCGGCGTCGGCGGGACCGGTCACGGTGACCTGTCCGGCGTTGGTGTGGACGGTGACCGGTCCGAGCTTCTCGCCGGAGCGGCCGGAGACCGCCGCCGGGTCCAGGGCGAGGGACGCCTTGGGCTCGGCCTGGTCGGTGGCGCTCTTCTCCAGCCAGTCGGCCAGCTTCTCGGCCTGGCCGTCGGTCGCCTCGACGTCGACGTTGTCCGAGTAGCGCCAGATGGCGACCTGGGTGCCCGCCGCCGCGGTCTTCTCGGTGAGCGGGCCGGTGCCGGCCGCCTTGGCGAGCTCCGCGAGGTCGTCGACCTGCGGGTAGGAGTGCTCGAGGATCCAGCGGATCCTGCCCGCGTTCTTGTTGGTGTTGAGCGAGGTCTGGTTCCAGGGGGTCTCCAGGTACTTCGCCTGGTCCTGGGTGGGGTTGTGGATGTCGATGCAGTACGTCTTGAGCTTGCCGCCGCCGTCGACGGTCATCTCGAAGAGACCGGCGGGCAGCTGCTGGTCCCGGCCGTTCGCGTTGTGCAGCACGGCACGGTCGAAGGTCTTCAAGCCGTCCAGCACCGCGGCGGCGCCGCCCTGGTGCTGGGGCGTCTCGTCGGCGACCGCGCTGCCCGCGCCGGCGAAGGCGCCCGCCATGACCAGACCGGATGCCACCACCGACACGGCCAGCCGGGCTATGCCGCGCCGCCTCGGAGAAATGGCCGTCGCCCCCGAGGACGACGAAACGGCCGCTGAAGAAGCAGAAAACACAGAATTCCCCTCCGGGCGGGGCCCTCCGCGCCTGATGCGCGTGTGGGGATTGCCCCGCCAGTCGACTCAAGTGCCCCGTGAGTACTGGGAATCCTAAGGACCAAGTGATGAACAGTCCCCCGTCATACCGTCGTACAACCATTCCGAATCGGAATCGTTATCCCCGGAAACACTCCTGTTCACTTCCCGGGCCCGCACCCGTCCCGTTCCGGCCGGGTCCGTGCCTCGTCAGGACGCCGACGCGAGTGCCTCCGCCCCCTCCTGACGCTCCGTCGGCCCCGGGTCGGCGTTCGCCGCCCGTACCGCCGGGGCCTGCCCGGCCTTCACCAGCCGCCGGAACGCCGCCGTCCCCCGGGTCAGGTCGTGGCCCACCGCCACCGCCTCGATGTCCACGAACGTACGGTGCTGCCCGTCCCGCTCCTCCTCACGGACCTTCAGCCTGCCGTGCACCACCAGCGGTTCGCCGACCGATACGGAACCGGACAGATTCCAGGCCAGGGCCCGCCAGGCCCACACGGTGTAAAAGCTGGTGTGCCCGTCCGCCCAGAGCTGTTTCTCCCGGTCCCAGCGGCGCGGCGTCACCGCGAACCGGAATCGCGCCATTCCGCCGGTCGCGGTCTCCCGGAACTCCACGCCCGTCGCCGCGTTGCCCACCAAGGTCACCAAAGTGTCGTTCATGACTCCGCCTCCCCTTCGCTCTTCGAAACAGCGGCCGCCGGGTCACGGCCGCCTGTTCCAGAGTGGAGGGAAGGCGGAAATCCTGCCGGGGCCTGTGGACTACCCGCCGGTTGTGGAAATCTCCGTCACCGCCGCGTACCTCTCCCGCACCTCGCGGTAGCGCACGAGCTCCGCGGCCACCGGATCGAGCACCCGGGCCCGGCCGCAGGCCGCGGCCGCCTCCCGCAGCCGCCGCTCGGCCTCCTGTCCGTACCGTCGCGCCGGCCCGCGCGCCGCGGCCGCGCACGACCACTCCACCAACGGGCCACCGACCACCCCGGCCAGCATCACCAGGGCGGGCGTGAGGTAGCCCGTCGCGAGCAGACCCACGAGCTGACCGACCAGCCAGAAGGCACCGACGAACTGCAGCAGCGTCATCACCACCTGCGCCAGCACCGCGACCGGCCACCACCTCGGCCGCGGCGGCCGCCCGCCCGCCCGGCCGCTCCGCACCACCCCGGCCGCCCCACGGGCTCTACCAGCCCCACTGCCCCCATGGGTTCCCTGGGCCTCATGGGGTCCGGAGGCCGCCGGCCCTGTGCCCGCGCCGGGCTCGGCCCCGGCCCCGGCTTGCTCCACCAGCTCGTCGAGCGCCTCGGGCAGCTCCTTCGCCCCGTGCACCGCTGCCTCGCGGACCGCCTGTGCCCAGGGGCCCGGCAGCCCGTGCGTGGCCTCGTCCGCCACCGCCCGTACCGCCTGCTCGACCCGCTGCCGGGCGGTGAGCCGCCGCTCGGGCGGCTCGGGCCGCACCGGGGGCTCCAGGCTCCCCGGCCGCCGCCGGGTCGACTCGTACCAGCGCCAGAGCCGCAGCCACGGCGTACCGCAGGCCCGGCCGGCGTTCCGGCGCCATTGGCGTTCGGCCGCCTGGCCCGCGGCGGCCGCGCCGACGGCCTCGGCCAGCCGGTCGGAGAACTCCTCCCGGGCCCGCTCGTCGAGCCCCGACCGCCCCTCGGCCACGTACACCGGGCGGAGCCTGGCCGCCGCGGCGTCCACGTCGGCGGAGAGCCTGCGCGCCGCGGCGCTGCGCTCCTGGACGAAGCGGCCGAGCACCTCGCGCAGTTCGCCGATCCCGTCGCCGGTCAGCGCGGACACGGCCATGACGGTGGCGCCCGGGTCGCCGTGCTCGCCCAGCGCCATGCCGTTCTCGTCGAGCAGCCTGCGCAGGTCGTCGAGGACCTGGTCGGCGGCGTCGCCGGGCAGCCGGTCGATCTGGTTGAGGACGACGAAGGTGACCTCGGCGTGCCCGGCGAGCGGCCGCAGATAGCCCTCGTGCAGGGCGGCGTCCGCGTACTTCTCCGGGTCGACGACCCAGATCACCGCGTCCACCAGCGCGAGCACCCGGTCGACCTGCTCCCGGTGCTCGGCCGCCGCCGAGTCGTGGTCGGGCAGATCGACGAGTACGAGCCCTTCCAGGGCCTCGTCGCCGTCCCCGCCGCCCTGCTGCGGCCTGCGCCTGAGCCGGCCGGGGATGGCGAGCCGGTCCAGCAGTCCGGCGGCGCCGTCGGTCCAGGAGCAGGCGATGGGGGCGGCGGTGGTCGGGCGGCGCAGCCCGGTGTCGGAGATCTGGGCGCCCGCGAGGGCGTTGAACAGCGTCGACTTGCCGCTGCCGGTGGCCCCGGCGATGGCGACGACGGTGTGCCGGGAGGAGAGCCGCTGCCGGGCCGCCGCCTCGTCGAGCACCCGCCCCGCCTCGTCGAGGGTGTCCCCGTCGAGGCGGGCCCGGGACAGCCCGACGAGTTCGCGCAGCGCGTCCAGGCGCGGCCGGAGCGGGCCGCCCGCGGGGACGTACGCCTCGACCGGGGGCAGGCTCACGGCCTCGTCGTCCGGGGCCGGCCCGGGTTCGGGGTCCGCCGCCCTGACGGCGGCCCGCCGGGCGATGAGTCCGTCGTTCCAGCCCCGGCCTTCCTCCGGGGACCGCTCCGTTCCGGGCTCCGGCGCCCCGGCGACCTCCACGGTCCCTTTCACCCCTCCCCCTGGTCCCGCTTCCGTTGCGGCTTTCCCGGAGGACTCGCAGGATTCGGAGTCCCCGCCGGAACCGGGCCCTTCATCAGTGACGGCAGTCATCGCTGCCACCTCTCCTTCTGCAGTACGGACAGCGCGGCGATCAGTTCGGCCTGCGGCTCCGGGGCCACGTCGAGGGCGTCCAGCGGGGCGAGCCGCCGGTCGCGCTCGTCGTCCAGCACCCGATCGAGGCAGTCGGTGAGCAGCGCCCCGCCCCGGTCGCGCAGCCGCAGCGCGCCCTGGGCGCCGATCCGTTCGGCGAGCTGCTCGCCCGCGCCCCGGGTGCGGCGGCCGCCGAGCAGCGCGGCGGCCAGGAGTGCCGTCACGGACTCGGTGTCGGGCGCCGCGTTGCGTTCCAGGCCGCGCACCTCCTCCTCGGCCAGTTCCTCCAGCACCCGCCACCAACGGCGTACGGCGAGGGAGATCCGGCCCCGGATGTCCTCCGCGGGCCCCCATCCCCCGGCCTCCCGGCGGACCCCCTCGAAGCCGAACTCCCGGGCGGCGGGGTCGCGTTGCCAGGCGGTACGGATCTGCTCGTCGGCGGCGGCGACGGCGCACTGGAGAAGCGCGGAAAGACTCTCGACCAGCGCGTCGAGGAGTTCCGCCGAGGTGCTGTACAGGGGGTAGCCGCGCCATCTGGTGCGGGCGTCCCCGGCGAGCACCCCGCCCCTGCGGAGCCTGCGCCGGACCTTGGCGCCCTCCGCGTGGTAGGCGTCCTCGACCACTCCGGTGAGCCGTACCGCCGCCGCGTACTGGGCGGCGACGGCCCCGGCCAGCTCCGGCATCCGTACGTCCAGCGAGTCGATCACCCCGGCCGCGGTACGCCCGACCGCCTGCTGGCGGGCCGCCGGGTCCTGGGCGCGGTGGCCGAGCCAGGCGCGCAGCGGGGCGACCGCGGTGGCGGGCAGCAGCCCGCTGCCGCCGCAGGCCGATTCGGGCAGCTCGGGAATGGTGAAGCGGGGCACATCGCCGAGGCCGGCCCGGGCGAGCAGTGCCCCGTACTGGCGTGACACCTCGCCGATCACCTGGTGCGGCACCCGGTCGAGCACGGTGACGAGCGAGGCGTCGTACTGCTTCGCGGTGCGCAGCAGGTGCCAGGGCACCGCGTCGGCGTACCGGGAGGCGGTGGTCACCATCACCCAGACGTCGGCCGCGCAGATCAACTGCGCGGCCAGCACGCGGTTGCGGACCACGAGCGAGTCGATGTCGGGCGCGTCGAGCAGTGCGAGACCGCGCGGCAGCCCGTGCGCGGTCTCGATCCGGAGCACGCTGCCGTCCTCCTCCCCGCCCCCGTCGAGCCCGCTCGCCCTGTCGAACCCGCCGAACCCGCCGGTCCCGTCGATGCCGTCGAACTCCCCCGCCTCCTCCGGCGGCAGCCAGACCCGGGTCAGCTGCGGCAGTACGCGTACCCCCGCGAACCAGTGGTGATCGTCCGGATGACAGACGAGCACCGGGGTCCGGGTGGTCGGCCGGAGCACCCCGGCCTGGCTGACCGGCCGCCCCACCAGTGAGTTGACCAGGGTCGACTTGCCCGCCCCGGTCGATCCCCCGATGACCGCGAGCAGGGGCGCCTCGGGGTCGCGGAGGCGGGGGAGCAAGTAGTCGTCGAGCTGGGCGAGCAGTTCGCTCCGGCTCTGCCGGGCGCGCTCGGCCCCCGGAAGCGGAAGTGGAAGACGCACGGCAGCGACACGGTCGCGGAGGGCGGAGAGTGCGTCGATGAGCTGAGGCCGTACGTCCAAGGTCACCACATGCGAAGAATGCCCAACTTTGGAGTCTTTTTGAAGCGTATAGCCACCTCTGCGCGCCGGTTCCCTCCGGAAAGAAGTCCGGACAGACGGGACGAGTAGGGGCGCAGGCATAACGAGTGCACAACACCCGGCGCACGAGACGTCAAAAGCGCTGCACGAATCCCACCCACCTGCGATTATCGGTTCGCTTCACCGAACCTCCACATCGTGCCACGCAGGTGAAGCAACCAGGACAAGGTGATCGGAGCCCTATCCTTGTTCCGGCAGGTCACCGACCGGCCCGGCCCCAGGGCTCCAGGCCGCCGAGGCCACCACCCGGCCCCCGTAGCTCAGTGGATAGAGCAGGTGCCTTCTAAGCACTTGGCCGCAGGTTCGAGTCCTGCCGGGGGCGCACGATCAAGACCCTCCTTCGGGAGGGTCTTTTCCGCTGTTCGGAGGCGCTTCCGCGCCTCGCCCGGCGCCCCCTTCCGCGGGACCGGGCCGCAGGTGGCCTGAAACGCCCATCAGGGCCGCCGACCCCTTCCCCGGGCCCGGGGCCCCGGTCGAGCACGACGGACCACCGGCCCATTTCGTGGGGCCGGGGCCGCATGGCGCACCCTGCCACCACGGCACATCCTGGCGACGGGAACGCCGGCGCCGGACAGCCGCGCCCCGGAACCCCAGGAGCCGGCCGAAGGCGAGCCCGCGGCCGGGCAGCTCCTTCGCACGGGCAGGACCGGAGGCGCCCCGCCGGGCCCTGTCGGGGCCCTTCTCGTCGCCGACGGTTGTTCCCGCGTTCCGCGAAGCCGTTCTCGGACACAGTCCGGCCGGTTTCCCACCTGGGGGTTTATGCGGCTAAAGGCACTCATTCGGGTGATCGAAAGGGAACAGGTGCCGGAGGGGTCCGTTCCGGAACGAGCATGTGTCCGACTCCCCGTCACCATCACTCACACGAAGCACGAAAGGCGGCACTGCCATGTCTGTCGACGGAACCCCGGAGAACCCGTTCACGCTCGGCGCCGACGATCTGGCCAGGCTGGACGCGATCCGCGAGGCGCTGCTGGACCCGTCGCCGCGCCGGATCGGCCGCCTGGACCAGTGGGGCCTGGCCGACTCCTACGAGACGTACACGGAGATCGCCGCGTACCGCGAGCTCTCGATCACCATGCCGGACGGAACGGTTCTCGACGCGTCGCTGAGCGTCCCGCGCAACCTCGCCCCCGGGCAGACCTGCCCCGCGGTCGTCCTGCCCGCCCCGCTGATCGACATCGGGCACCGCGCCTACCTGGGCATGATCCCGCGCCTGGCCCTCGGCGGCTACGCCGTCCTGGCCTACAGCCAGCGCGGTCTCGCCCGGTCCACGGGCGAGATCCACGTCGCCGGTCCGCAGGACATCGCCGACGCCACCGTGGTCGTCGACTCACTGATGCAGATCGACGGGGTCGACCCGGACCGGGTCGGCTTCTTCGGCTCCTCCTACGGCGCGGGCACGAGCCTGCTGGCGGCGGCGAACGACCGGCGGATCAAGGCCGTCGTGGGCACCAGCGCCTGGGGCGACCTCTTCGCCTCGCTGTACGAGAACGGCACCCGTCATCTGAAGGCGTTCGAAGCCCTCGTACAGCTCTTCGGCGAGGACCGGTGCTCGCCGGAGTTCCGCGAGGTCATCGGGAAGATCCGGGCCAACACCATCGACGACACCGTCCGCGAGTTCGCCCGGGAACGGTCGCCCAGGAACCACCTGAACGCGTACAACGACACCGCGACGCCGATCCTCCTGACCACCGCCTGGCACGAGACCGTCTTCTCCGTGCCCGCCGTCATCGAACTCTTCAACGGGCTGACGGGGCCCAAGTCGCTCCTCGTCCAGGTCGGCGACCACGGCAACGGCGAACTCCCGGGCCTGGCCGGTCTCCTCTCCAAGCCCACCGAGATGGCCTACCGCTGGCTGGACCACCACCTCGGCGGCAGCGCCGGTGACGGACGCGAGCCCGGCTACGGCATCCGCTCGGAGTACATGCACAACCTCCTCTCCGACCTCCGCCACCCCGACTGGGAGAGCTACGCCCTGCCCAAGAGGCGGTTCCACCTCACCGCCCCGGCCGCCGGACAGAGTGACGGGCAGCTGGCCGAGGGCGAGCCGCAGGCGGGCTGGACCCGTTCGGTGAAGTCCACCGGGCAGGGCACCGACATCGTCGTCGCTCCCAGGCTCGTCCAGACCGGCCTGGCCGAGCGCATGGGTCTGCCGTACGTCTACAAGACCGCCGACGTCGACCGCGGCCTCGCCGCGGTCTGGACCGGAGCGCCGCTGGAGCGGGCCATGCGCATCCAGGGCGACCTGGAGCTGCGGGTGACGGTGAAACCGCAGCAGGCGGACGCCACGATCGTCGCCTACCTGCTGGACGTCGACCCGGCCACCGGCAAGGGGCACATCATCACCCACGCCCCCTTCACCCTCACCGACCGGCCGGCCGGCGAGAGCACCACCGTGGCCTTCCCCCTCCAGCCCGCCCACTACGTTCTGGCCAGGGGCCACCGGCTCCAGCTGGTCGTCGACACCCACGACCCCTTCTTCACCACGGCCGACACCACCACCCCGGTGTTCACCCTCGACATCACCTCTCCCGAGGGCAGCGAGTCCCACCTCGACGTCCCCCTCGGCGACCTGGACTGACCCCACCCCCCGGCGTGACGGGACTCCGGTGCGGACCGGCCGCACCGGAGTCCCGGTTCCGGCACGGAACGATGCGCGCGACGCCGATCACGGGGCCCGGTCCGGGGCTGTGTGCCAGTTCACGGTGACCTCCGGCGGTACCGGTACCTAGGATGCGTGGATCAGGCAACTATTCGTGTACGTCCGGCCGAGGAGATCCGTCCCGTGAGCACAGGTGCCGCCCGCGAGAGCTACTACGAGCGGACCGGTGCGTACCGCTTCAAGCCGACGGCTCACGCGAGCGGGGCCTGGAGTCCGGACGAGCAGCACTTCAGTCCGGTCGCCGGACTCATGGCGCACGCGATCGAACGGCATCTGGCGGACCGCCCGGGTGGTGCGGGCCGGCTCGTGGTCGGGCGGATCGGTTACGACATCCTCGGCCGCATCGCGCTCGACGAGTGCGAGATCACCGTGGAGACCGTCCGTCCGGGCCGCACCATCGAACTCCTCGAAGCGACCCTCGTCATCGGCGACCGGGCGGCGGTCCGCGCCCGGGCCTGGCTGATGACGTCCCTGGACACCTCGTCCGTCGCCGACAGCCCCCGCGAGCCGCTGCCCGCCCCCGACGGGCTCCCCCGGTGGGAGATGGCCGGGCAGTGGGACGGCGGCTACATCGCGTCCATCGACGTACGCCGCACTCCCCCGGCCCGCAAGGGCCGTACGGCGGCCTGGCTCTCCACGCCGCTCGGGCTGGTCGCGGGCGAGGAGAGCGGCGCGCTCGCCTCGTACATCACGCTGGTGGACACCGCGAACGGCATCGCCGTCCAGCAGGACCCGGCCGACTGGATGTTCCCCAACATCGATCTGACGATCCATCTGCACCGGCAGCCGGAAGGGCCGTGGACCGGCCTGGACACCACCGTCACCTTCGGCCCGACGGGGCAGGGGCTGACCAGCAGCGTGCTGCACGACATCCACGGGCCGGTGGGACAGGCCGAGCAGATCCTCACCGTCCGCCCCCAGCCGCGCGCCTGAGCCACGCCCCCTCGCCGGGAGGGGAGCCTGGAGCACGGTTCTCGCGCCGGGACGCGGCGAGCGGGTCGGCATCGTCCCCGTTCCCGGACACCGGGGAAGGGACGCGAGGCGTCCGCCCCGGTCTCAGGCGCCGGCCCGGACCGGACCGGCCGGCTTCGGCGCCTGCCCGGCGGTCGGCGGGATCGTGACGTCGAGGCGGCCGATCACCCGGCGGGCCGCCTCGGCGAGTTCGGGCGGGCCTTCGACGGTGAAACGGCAGTCGAAGGTGACGAGGAAGCCGATGAGCGCCGGCCAGGACCACGCCCCCATCCGGATCCGGGTGATCCGCTCGTCGACCGCCTCGAAGCTCGCCGCGCCCGGAGCCCATCTCGCCACCAGCGTCGCGGGGCACTCCATCAGGACGGTGCCCCAGCACGGCCAGGTGTCCGCGGTGTCCCCCCGGTCGGGCTGACTCCGGACGAAGCCCGCGATGTCCTCCTCCGGCACCTCCCGACGGCCGAACCGCCAGGCGGTGGCGGCCAGTTGTCCGATGCGGTCGAGCCGGTAGGTGTGCCAGGAATCCGCACGCTGGTCGTAGGCGACCAGGTACCAGCGCCCGGACCAGACGACGAGCCGGTGGGGTTCGGCCAGGACCTCGTCGCCCTCCCCCGGGTCACGGTCGATGGACCGGTAGGAGAACCGCACCAGTTCGCGCTGTTGCGCGGCGGCGCTCAGCCGCGCCAGCAGTGCGGGATCGACCTGGGGCGGGGCCAGCTCCCAGGCGTTCTCGATCTGTTCCACCGAGAAGGCCGCCAGCCGGCGGGCCAGATGGGAAGGAAGGAGCTCCTTGACGGAGTTCAGCGCCCGCTTCGTGGCGTCCCCCATCCCGGTCACCGAGGCCGGAGCCGTCTGCAGGGCCAGCGCGATGGCGACGGCCTGCTCGTCGTCGACCATCAGCGGGGGCAGCCGCGCCCCGCGGGACAAGCGGTAGAAGCCGGAGGGGCCCTTGCGTGCCGTGACGGGATAGCCCAGTTCGCGCAGCCGGCTGATGTCGCGCCGGACCGTCCGCGGGGACACTCCCAGCCGCTGGGCCAGGCTGTCGCCGGTCCACTCCTTCTGGGCCTGGAGCAGGCCGAGCAGTTCCAGTGTTCGGTCGGCGATCACGGATTGCCCCCGGATGGATGCCAGTAGGGGTCGGTAGAGGTCAGATTACGTCCTCTACCCCTGTCAGGGTGCCACTGGCTCGGAGGCAGGACGCCTCCCCGGCACCCCCAGTACCTCGCCCTCGGCGACCGGACCGGGTGCACCCCCATCGAACAGAACGGAGGAACGCCGTGTCCCGCAATCCGGCTCGGCCCTCACCCACCGACCGGGACGCCTGGCTGGGCCTGGTCGCCGTTTCCCTGGGTGTCTCGCTGGTGGTCGTGGACTTCACCATCGTCAATGTGGTGATGCCGCCGATCATCGACGACCTGGAGATCTCGGCCTTCGGCGCCCAGTGGATCCAGGAGTCCTACGCGATCGTCCTGGCCGCCCTGCTGCTGGTGATGGGCCGCCTCTCGGACCTCCTGGGAGCGCGCAGGCTGTTCATGACCGGAACCGTAGTCTTCGGGCTGGCCAGCATCGCCGCGGCGGTGTCGCCCACCGGGGAACTGCTGATCGCCGGCCGGGTCGCGCAGGGTGTCGGTGGTGCGATCATCATGCCGACATCACTGGCGCTGCTCAATCTGACCTTCCGGGGTCCGGACCGCGGCAAGGCGTTCGCCGTCTGGGGCTCGACGATCGGGGCGGCCGCCGCGGTCGGACCGCTGCTGGGCGGCCGACTCGCCGACTACTCATGGCGGTGGGCCTTCGGCATCAACATCGCGGTCGTCGTGCTGATCCTCGTCGGCGTCATGAAGTTCCTCCCGCCCTCCCCCCGCCGGCCGGGCCGGATCGACGCCGTCGGCGCGGTGCTGTCGGTGCTGGGCCTCGGGCTTCTCGCGTTCGCGCTGATCGAGGGACGCAACTACGGATGGTGGGAACCGCGCGAGGACTTCGGTCCCTTCGGCGACAGCACGGGCCTGTCGGTCGTGCCGGTCGCCCTGGTCGTCGCGGTGGTGTGTCTCGCCCTCTTCCTGTTCCTCCAGGTGCGGCTCACCCGGGGCAGCGGCACGGCGCCGCTGATGGACACCTCCCTGTTCGGCATCAGGTCCTTCAGCACGGGCAGCATCGCGACGCTCGTCATCGCCCTGGCCGAGTTCGGCATGCTCGCCGTGCTGCCGCTCTGGCTCCAGTACGCCCTGGACTATTCGCCGGCCCAGACCGGGCTGCTGGTCTTCGTCGTCGCGGTCGGCAGCTTCTTCGCGAGCGGTGCGAGCTTCGGTATGGCCGGGAAAACCGGGCCGGTCGGCCTGGTCCGGATCGGTCTGGTCCTGGAGGCGGCCGGCCTGCTGATGTTCGGCCTGCTGGCCGACAGCGGCTCCCGGTGGTGGGTCATCGCCATCGCGCTGTTCCTGTACGGCACGGGGGTCGGCTTCGCCACCGCCCAGGTCACCAACGTGGTCCTGGCGGATGTACCGCCGCACCGGGCCGGCCAGGGCTCCGGAATCCAGAGCGCCGCGCGCCAGCTCGGCTCCGCACTCGGCATCGCGGTCCTGACCTCGACGTTCTTCATGACACTGGCCTCCGGCCTGTCGGACCGGCTCGTCAGGCAGGGAACCCCCGAGGCCGGTGCCGACCAGCTGTCCTCGGCGGTCTCCGACAGCGCCGGCGCGATGATCTCCGAGCTGGGCGGCGACCCGCGGACGGCGTCCGCCGCCGACGCCGCCCGCGACGCCATGTCCCACGCGATCCAGGTCAACGGCTACACCTGTGCCGCGCTGCTCGCCCTCGGCATGCTGGCGACCTTCCTCGTCCCGCGGCCCGAGCAGGGCGCCCGGCAGTGGGGAGCGGGCGACGCCGCCGACGCGGCACCGAGCGCCGGTGGCAGCACCGGCCGGACCCACGCCTCCTAGAGGCGATCGGCCGAAGACCGGCCGCGCGGGGCCGCCTCCTCTCCTCGGGGACGGCCCCGCATCCGCTCGCGCCCTCCTCGTGGATCACGGGTCCGCGGGGAGGGCGCGGGCGGTCAGCGGTTGAACGACGTACCGAGTGCCGCGGCCTTCGCGACCGTGCCGAGGGTTCCGTGGCCGAAGGTGAAGGAGCCCTTGGCCGTCGGGCCCTTCGCCGAGGACGGGAAGACCCACAGGGAGCCGTCGCCGGCGTTCTCGCCGGGGGCGCCGACGGCCAGTTCGGCGCGGCCGTCGTGGTTGGCGTCGACGAGCTTGGCGGCGCCG
The DNA here is from genome assembly GCF_042262625.1 of Streptomyces sp. NPDC056347. NCBI lineage: Bacteria > Bacillati > Actinomycetota > Actinomycetes > Kitasatosporales > Streptomycetaceae > Streptomyces > Streptomyces sp. NPDC056347. The sequence goes on from NZ_JBHJQP010000015.1 coordinate 63,896, forward strand.
CCGAAGAGGTCACCGGCCTCGGCCACGCCGGGGACGTCCGCGGTGTCCTGGTTGAAGCCGATCGTGCCGGCCCCGGTCGGGCCGGAGGCGGTGCCGGGCAGGACGAGGACCGAGCCCGCGTCCTTCTTCTTGACGATGTCCTCCCCGGGGACGCCCACGGCGATGTCCCCGAAGCCGTCGCCGTTCATGTCGCCGACCGACAGCGAGGCGCCGAATTCGTCGTGCACCTCGGCGACGCCCGGGACCCCGGCGCTGTCCTGGTTGAACACCTTGGCCTTGGTGCCCTGCGGGCCGCTCGCGCCGCCCGGTACGTAGGTGATCATGCCGCCCAGGGCGCGCGGGTAGTCGATGTCGCTGTCGTAGCCCTCGACGATGCGGCCCACCACGATGTCGGCGTACTTGTCGCCGTTGATGTGGCCCGCGGCGATGGTCTCGCCGCCCTGGAGGCTGTAGCCGTCGGGCCGCTTCACGGTGGTGGGGGTGTCGGCGAGGCCGCCCGCGCCCCCCTGGTGGACAAGGATGCGGCGGGCGTCGTACTCGTCACCGTCGTGGACGGCGGAGGCCAGGTCGTCGCGGCCGTCGCCGTTGAAGTCACCGGCGGCGATGTCCGTGTAGCGCAGGTCGTCCATGTCGCGGATCACCCGGGCCGACGCCGCGCCGCCGTCGCGCCCGAACGGGCCGGACAGGAGGTGGATGTTGCTGCCCTGGAGCGTGACGACGTCCGTGGCGCCGTCGCCGTTGAAGTCCCCGACCGCCGTCCGCGTACCGATCCCGGCGAACTCCTCGTCGCCGGAGAGCAGGGTCGCGCCGCCGGACAGCCCCTGCGGGCCGCCCCAGACGACGGTGAGCGAACCGGCCTTGCGGAACGTGCCGTTCTGCTCGCCGGAGGCTCCGATCACCAGGTCGGTGTAGCCGTCCTTGTCCAGGTCGGCGGAGGCCGTGGAGCTGCCGAAGGCGTCACCGGCCTCGGCGTCGTCGGGTATGCCGGGCGAGTTCTGGCTGAAGACCTGCTTGGTGGAGGTCTGCAGCCCGTTCTTGGAGCCGTACACCACACCCACGTACCCGGCCTTGGCCTTGCCGTCGACGGTGCCGCCGGGCGCGGTGAACGCCAGGTCCGGGAAGCCGTCGCCGTTGAAGTCCTCGCGGGCCGGGGCCGGTGCGGTCGCCGCCCGGCCCGGGGACGCCGTCGCGCGGTCGGGCGTCGTGGCCTGGGCGGCGGGGAGGGTGATCACGGCGGTCGCCACGGTGATGGCGAGGACCACGGTGGTTCCGAGGGCGCGGGATGCCACGGGGGCTCCTTCGTTCGGGTTCGGTCGTCTGCGGGCTGTGCCGTGCCGCCGTACGGCTCCGGCACTGCGCAGGTTCAGACCGTCCGCGGTGGGCGGCGGTTGCGTCCGGGAGCCGACTGTTACAGCTCCACGACGCGAACGAACGGCGAACGGCGGGGTTCTCGGCTGTCCTTCAGAAGTCGGCCCGCACGGCGGCCAGCAGGGCGAACGCGAGGAGCGTCAGGAGCGTACGGATCAGATGGAGCCGGTTCCAGGGCGCTTCGAACGCGGTCCGGGCGGCACGGTCGTCGTCGCCCTCGGACCGGGCCAGCGCCGTGTTCAGCGGGATGTTCCCGCCGATCGTGACCAGGTGCCCGGCGACCGCGCAGACCAGCGCCCCGACGGCGAGCACCCGGTCCGTGCCGCCGTCGCCGCCAATGACCACGGCGGCCGGGAAGGCGATCACCCCGAGGAAGAGGACCAGAAAGGCCGGGCCGGGCACCTTCTCGTTGAAGCGGCGCATGGCGGCCGTGAACTGCTCGTCGGGCAGGACCGCGATGCCGGGCATGATCGCGAGCCGAAAGGTCAGCATGAACCCGGCGTACAGGCCGGTGGTGATCACGGCGAGCGTCAGGAAGAGCGGGGGAAGGGAGGAAGGCATGGGGGACATCCTTACGGTGACGGGCGGGCCGCGCAGCCGGTTTCGGCGGTGCGGGCCACGCAGCCGGTTTCGGCGGCCGACGCGGCCCGCGCCGCCCCTCATCTCCGCGACAGGTCAGCCCAGTTCGCCGTCGCGCGCCTCCCCCGGACCGCCCTCGTCGCCGTCCGTGCCGTTCCTGATCCGGTCGGCCTGGCCGATCGCGGTCGCCAGTCTGCGTACGGAGGAGTCCTCGGTCGCGGTCGCCAACGCGTCCGCACGGGACGCGAGTTCACCGAGCCCGGGGGCGCCCGGGAGGCTGCCGCCGCGGAGCGTCTCGGCGAAATAGGCGGCCACGGCGGTCACTTGGAGGCGCTTGCCCGGTCCGCCCCAGAGCGGGCCGTCGACGGCGTCCGTGGTGACCGTGGCGTGCCGCTCGTGCGGTTCCCGGGTGGCGGGGTCCAGCCAGCGGACGGTGGCCGTCGCCACGTGCCCCGAGGCGCCGGGCCTGAGGCGTACGGCGTACAGCGCGGTCACCGTGTGGCCGGGGCCGACCTCGCCGCCGTCGACCCGGTCGTCACGGAAGTCCTCGTCGGCGACCTTGCGGTTCTCGTACCCGACGAGCCGGAACTGTTTGACGGTCTTCCGGTCGAAGGCGACCTGGGCCCTGGCGTCGCGCGCGGTCAGTTCGAGGTGGGCGGGGAGCTGGTCGACGAAGACCTTGCGGGCCTGCTCCTCGTCGGCGACGTAGGTGGTGTGGCCGTCGCCCTTGTCGGTGAGCTCCTCCATCAGCGCGTCGCCGTACTCGCTGCCGACGCCGACCCCGAAGAGGGTGATGCCGTACTCGCGGCGGGCGGAGCCGATGCGTTCCAGGATGGCCTCGGCCTCGGTCTCGCCGGTGTTGGCGAGGGCGTCGGAGAGCAGGACGACCCGGTTGCCGGCGCCCTTGACCCGGCCGTCGACCGCTTCCTCGTAGCCCCGGCGGATCCCTGCCTCGACGTTGGTGGAGTCGGTGGGCTCCATGGAGTCGACGCGGTCGCGGATCTCGCCGCGATGGCCGCGCAGCCGGGTCATCGGCAGCAGGGTCTCCGCCTCGTCGCTGAAGGTGACCAGGGAGACGGAGTCGTCGTCGCGGAGTTCGTCGGTGAGGATGCCCAGGGACTTCTTCACTAGGTCCAGGCGGCCGGGCTCGGCCATCGAGCCGGAGATGTCGACGACGAAGGTGAGCGCGGCGGGCGGGCGTTCGTCGCGGGTGTCGGCGGCCCTGGTGGCGAGGCCCACCCGCATCAGGGACCAGTCCCCGTCCCCGGCACGGGCCCCGTCGACGTTCACGCTGAAGCCCTTGCCGGCCGGGCGGCGGTAGCCCTGGCGGAAGCTGTTGACGAACTCCTCGGGCCGCACGGTGGAGGGGTCGGGAAGGCTGCCGCCGCCCAGGGTGCGGCGGGCGTAGCCGTACGAGGCGGTGTCGACGTCCAGCGCGAAGGTGGACAGGTAGTCGGGCGGGGCGGACTCCCGCGGCCCGCCCTTCGCCCCGGCCCCGTCCTTCCCCTCGACCCCGCCCCGCTTCTGAGCCCCGCCCCCGCCCGGCGCGCCGTACGCGGGGGCGGGGGCTCCCCGGCGGTCGGAGACGGCCCGGTCGGTGGTGGCGGTGCCCGAGCATCCGGTGAGCAGCATCCCGCCCGCCAGCAGCGCTCCGATCACTCCTTGCCGCGTACGCGCGTATCGGCTCCGGTACGTGACGGTCCGGCGTTCCATCGTCTTCCCCCTCGGCGTCGGCCTGTCGGCAACCTGTGAATGTGACGTTCGGGGCAGGCGTCCGGAAGCAGCCGAAGTTGTTGCGGATGGGTCTCGATGCGGCAACGGCGGGCCGGTATGCGGCGGAATGCCCCGCCGGAGGGAGGGTGTCCGGGCATCCGGAGCCGGACCGGAGATCGGAGGACGAGCGGAAAAACAAGTCTTGTCATGCACACTCAATCACGGTCTACTCGCATAGACCGATGCGACACCCACCCCTGCTCGCCGGATTCCGGTGGTCGCCTCGGCACCCCCGTTGTGCTCCATCTCCCAACAGGAGACATCGTCTTGAGTGCTTCCACACCGCTGCGCACGACCCTGATCGGTGCCGTGCTCGCCGCGACCGCACTGGTTCCGCTCCAGGGCACCGCGCTGGCCGCTCCGGCACACCCGGCGGCCGCCGCATCCACCGCGTCCGCCACCTCGGCCCCCGCCACCTCGGTCTCCGGCATCGAGGACGCCACCGCACGCGCGCTCGCCCGCTCGCTGGCCGACCCGGCCTGGCGCGGCGAGGTCCGCCGGGCCGCTCTCGCGGCGGACGCGGTCAGCCTCGGCGCGCTCACCGGCCGCGCCACCGCCACGGCCGGGCGGCAGCTCGCCGCCGAGATCACCGAGGCGGACCGGGGCGTCGCCGCCGCCAAGGGCCTGGGCAGCGGCGCGGGTCCGCTGCTGCGGGTCGCGCTGGCCGACGCGTCGATGCGCGAGCGGCTCGCCTCGGGTACGGAGCCGCTGGTGGCCGCCGCCCCCTCCGACGACGACGGCGCCACGTCCTTCACCGCGTACGACAGCCGGGGCACCGCCCACCGGCTCCCGCTGGACGCCGCCACCACCCGGCCCGTCTACCTCGTCGGCGTCGACGGGGCGAAGGCGGTCGCCGAGGGGCTGAAGGTCATCGACGAGACCCTGGGGTCCAGGGGCCTGAACGCCCCCGCACCGGCCGCCGCGCGCACCACGGCCGCCGCGTCGGGCATCGACACCACCCGGATCGACTCGGTGCAGGTGGCCGACGTCAAGGAGCCCTTCTTCAAGGGCGACGCCGAGATCTTCACCCTGGTCACGGGCTTCGGCAAGGACGGCAAGCCACGCGTGGACACGGTCGAGATGCCGTACCTGAACAAGGCGGGCACGACCTACTACCCGGGCCAGGTCCTGGTCAACTGGTCCAACTACAAGTACGACATGGCCGACGCGGTCATGATGGAGGACGACGGGGACACCAACTACCAGGCCCTGGCCAAGGCCATCGCCGCGATCCTGCTGACCATCACCGACCAGGGCGCGTACATCCCGCTGGCCGACGCGGTGCTCGACGCCATCCCGACGAGCTGGTGGACCGACGACCCGGACTACGTCGACTCCTGGTACACCCTCGCCAAGTCCAGCAGCGGCAAGCGCAACGGTGCCGCGGGCAACGGCTGGATGTCCGTCTCGCCGTACCACGTGGCAGAGCTCTGAGCGTCCGCGCGCGTCCGGCCCGGCCCCACGGCGGGCCGGGCGCGCG